>VGEB01000015.1 GCA_016869435.1 Alphaproteobacteria bacterium
TGTCGACCGCCGCCGCGCTTAGAAGCGACTCCAGGCTCCCGACGAGACAGATCGTGAAAACCTGCTGCCAAAAGACGCTCGTCCAAATCAATGAGAAATCGGGGAAGGCGAAGCCCGACAGAAAGTTCTGGGGGATGGAGACGAGGAATTTCGGCCCAATCGTGAATTCGTGATGCGGCAGGAACGGATAGTCCGGCAGGAACAGAAAAATATGTTCGTCGTCGAGATCGAAATATTGCGCCAGCGCCATGCCGACGATCACCACGATGATCGGCGCCGGGATCATTTTGAGACGTCGGTTCTTCACAACCGACCAGGCGATCAGGATGAGCAATCCAAGGCCGCCAATGGTCGCGACCTCCGGATTCATGTCTCGAATGCTTGCTGGGATCGCGCCGATCGTCGCAAACAGGCTTTGCGCGTCGGGCTTAACGCCAAGCATGACGTGAATCTGTTTGGCCATGATGATGATGCCGATCGCCGCCAGCATGCCGTGAACGGCCGATGACGGGAAAAAGGCGCTCATCTTGCCGGCTTTCATCAGGCCCATCAGCGTCTGGATGACGCTGGCGCAAACGATCGCCGCCAAAGTGTAGTGGTAGCCAGCTTTGGCGTCGCCGCCGCCGAGAGCCTGCACCGAGTCGAGAATGACGACGATGAGGCCCGCCGCCGGACCGGTGATCGTGACGAATGAGCCGTTGAGCCGCGACACCAGAAGCCCGCCCACGATGGCGGTGATAATGCCCGCTTGCGGCGGAAAGCCAGACGCCATCGAAATGCCGAGGCAGAGCGGCAGGGCGATGAGAAAGACCAGGAAACCGGAGACAATGTCGGCTCGCCAGTTCTCGGCTAAGCCTGCGAGGCGGGTTTTCGGCAGGAAGCGAGTCGACATCGCCTTCGACACATCGGGCAAGGCGTCGCCGCCAGACGCGCGCCATTCACCCTGGGCCACGGATCCAGAGCCCTGAGAGCCGGCCGCCGTGACGGCGGCTGCTTCCAGACCGTCTGGACGAGCGTGAGCCTTGCTCTTCATGCTTAATCCTTGCAATTATTTCGTCGCTGCGGAAGGGACACCCGCGTGGCTTCTCGGGCGCCGTAGAAGGATAAAACAAGCCACTGGCCCTGGTGTTTCTCTTATTTTTCGCAGCGCCGCGAATGTTTCTGATTCATTTCCGAATTGGGACGCGTTTGGTCGAGCTGCGCCAAAAGGCCTCTAGACTCGGCGGCGGCAGCAATTTTTTTGGTGGAAACGCTCCAGAAACGCTGCACTGTTAGGTTCCGCCAACCTCAACGAAAGCGATTGCCCGTCCTTTGACTTCTCCCGTTTCAGTCCTGATCGTCGAAGACGATGCCGAAATCGGCGAGTTCATCTCGCTTTATCTCGCAACGCACGACATCCAGGCGAAAGTGACCGCGAACGCCCAGGAGATGGACGCCGCTTTCGGCGCGGGCGTCTACGATCTGCTCATTCTCGATCTCAACCTGCCTGGCGAAGACGGTCTGTCGATCTGCCGGCGCGTGCGATCCGAACGGCGTATTCCCATCATTATTTTGACGGCGCAATCCGAGGACATCGATAAGATATTGGGCCTTGAGCTGGGCGCCGACGACTATATCGTCAAGCCGTTCAACTCGCGCGAACTGCTGGCGCGCATCCGCGCCGTGTTGAGGCGAACCGAGGCGCCGACCGCCATTGACGGGCGCGCGGTGCGGCAATCTTATCTTTTCTCCGGTTGGCGCGTCGATGTGCTCGCTCGAGAAGTTGTCGCGCCCTGCGGAATAAAGGTCGCAATGACCGGCGCTGAATTCGACCTGCTGCATGCGCTGTGCGAAAATCCCAATCGGGTGCTGACGCGCGAGCAGCTGATCAACATGACGCATGGTCCGACCTCGGGGCCTTTCGAGCGGAGCATAGACGTTCTGATCAGCCGGCTTCGACAGAAGATAGAAGGCGACCCGAAGAAACCCGCGTTCATCCAGACGGTGCGGTCCGAGGGTTATATTTTTTCGACGCAGGTTGCACGCGCATGAACTCCACTCGCGTTCCATGGCGCTTCCGGCTCAACAAGCTCGCCGTGCAAATCACACTGCTTATTTTCGTGTCGATCATTGCGTTTCAGATGATCGTCATCGGCATGTTCCATGTATTCGGGCGGCGCCACATTGTCGATCAGGCCGATTTCATCGCGAGCATAATCATCGCTTTGGACATTGCGCCGCTCAGCGAGAGAGCCAACGTCGTTGCAGAGTTTTCTCGCGCCGTTCCCTACGCCAATATCGACATTCAGGAGTGGCGGCCCAAGGCGGCAAGTTCCTCGATGGGCGGCGGCGACCTCGCCTTCGGCAACGAAATTCGTCGCATCGATTCATTGTTGTGGAACGGCGCGGACGTGTTCGAAGTCGAGAATTCTGATCAGGGCGATTACGGCATCCTCGCCGTCGAATTGCACAAGGGCGGTTACGCGACGGTCTCTATTTTGCAGCACCAGAAATCTCCCGGCTCGATATGGCGTTGGCTCTGGCAACACGCGGAGGACGAGCCGTTCATCCTGACTCCGGGCGCGCGAACTGCGCTGTCTTTTTTCATATTCACGGCGATCTTCATTTTCTGGGCGTTGAACGCGATCATGGCGCCGTTGCAACGGCTTGCAAGATATGCCGAGCAGATTCCCAACGACGTCGACGGCAAGACGCCGCTTGCAGAACGGGGTCCGCAGGAAGTTCGTGAATTGACGCGCTCGCTCAATCGCATGCAGGCGCGCATCATCAAGATGATCGCCACGAGAGCTCATGTGCTTGCCGCCGTCAGCCACGATCTGCGAACGATCATCACCCGGCTGAAGCTGAAGACGGAGTTTGTTTCCGACGATCGTCTGCAGCAGCGCATGATGCGCGACATCGATCTCATGGATACGATGCTGTTCAAAAATCTTCAGTATCTGCGCGCCGAAAAAGACGACAAATCCGACTCTTCTCTCATTGATCTCGACAGCGTTCTGCAGACGGTCGCCGACGAATTCTGTGACCTCGGTCACAACGTCACCTACCATGGCGACGGCCATAAGATGATTTTCGGATCGCTCAGCGACGCGCAGCGGATTTTCACCAATCTCGTCGAAAACGCGACGCATCACGCGAAGTCGGTGGACATCTATTTGTCGGAATGTCCCGAAGGCGTTTTGCAGGTCGATGTGGTCGACGATGGGCCGGGGATATCGGCGGAGAACAAGAAGGCCGCATTTGAGCCCTTCGTTCGTGGTCAGCCCGGACGAACGCTCGACGAGCACAGCGGGTTTGGTCTCGGACTCTCGATCGTGCGATCGCTCGTCGAGAACCACGGCGGGTCCGTATCATTGCTCGATCGGGCGCCTCAGGGACTCATTGCTCGCGTCTTGCTGCCGCAGGCGACCGAAGGCGATGAACAGCTCGCGTCGGCACGCGCCAAAGCTGCGCCGGCGCTTTCCTGAAATCAGGCCGGCGCGAGCAGCAGACTCGTCTCGCTTCTGGCGATTCCTTCGATTGTTCTTACACTCGAGAGCACGCGATCGAATTCCTCCAGATTGGCGCATTCAATTTCCGCGATAAGATCGAACGGTCCGTTGGTGCTGTAAAGCGCGTGTAGCTGGGGCAGGCCGCGCAACGCCTGGGCGACGCGGCGCGAACTCTTGCCGGCGACCTCCACCATCATGATCGCGCGAATGCGATCGGGCGTCGCCGGGTTCTTCAGCCGCACGGTAAAGCCCAAGATCACGTCCGACGCGATAAGCTTATCAAGCCTGTTCTGAACGGTTCCGCGCGAGACGCCGAGAGCCTTGGCGAGCTGCGCCAAAGGAGCGCGCGCATCGGTGCGCAGCAAGGCAATCAATCGATGGTCGAGGTCGTCCATGGCTGTCCTCTCTGTCGAATTGATCAATATGTATGACAGATTTTGCAATTGTGCAGTCATATCGGCAACTTTTGACGATTCTGATTGGCGTCGCCGCGCTGTAATCTCTCTCCCTCACGAGTTGACCGGGGATGACATGGTGACGTTTCTCAGCGCGCGCGATATCGCGCGCATCGTTGGCGAAGTCGGGGCGCGCCGCTTCTGGTTGCGGCTCGTCGACGAACTGCGCCGCGACTTTTTGCGCTGGGACGCTTTCGAGAAATCGGCCCGCTACGCCAGCCATTCGCCGCGCGGCGTCATCGAACTGATGCCGGCGAGCGACGGCGAAACTTTCGCCTTCAAATTCGTCAATGGACATCCGGGCAATACGTCGCTCAATCTGCAGACCGTCGTCGCCTTCGGCGCGCTGGCCGATGTCGCGACCGGCTATCCGACTCTGATCGCGGACATGACCCTCGCGACCGCCCTTCGCACTGGCGCGACCTCCGCTCTGGCGGCCGCGCATCTTGCGCGTCCGGGCAGCAAGACAATGGCGCTCATCGGCCTTGGCGCGCAGTCGGAGTTTCAGGCCTGCGCCTTCCAGGCCGTTCTTGGCGTCGACAGGCTCCGCGTCTTTGACGTCGATCCCGACGCGGTCGAGAAGTTCGAGCGCAACATGGCCGATTACGGCATGACGATTGTTCGCTGCACCGACGCCTACAGCGCCGCCGCCGGCGCCGACATTGTCACGACGATCACCGCGGACAAGAAATTCGCCACAATTCTTAGTGACAATATGATTCCGCTTGGCGCGCATATCAATGCGGTTGGCGGAGACTGTCCGGGCAAGACCGAGCTCGCGCGCGAGCTACTGCTTCGCTCGCAGATATTCGTCGAATATGCAGCGCAGACGCGTGTCGAGGGCGAAATTCAACAACTCGGACCCCACCATCCGGTAACCGAGCTGCGCGACGTGCTCAGCGGGCGCCGGCCCGGCCGCGCCTCCAACGACGCGATCACCATCTTCGACAGCGTCGGCTTCGCCATCGAGGACTTCACCATTTTGCGCCTGTTGCGGGATCTGGCGCTGGAGACCGGCGTCGGCGGCAAGATCGATCTGATCGCCGAACCCGAAAATCCAAAGGATCTCTTCTCGCTGCTGCATCCGCTCGACGCGGAGCGGGAAGAGGTCGCGCCGCGCCTGAAAACCAAACAGCTCGCATGACCGAAGGCCTCTCGATGCAACAGGAGTCGCTGATGGACTTCGACGCTGATGTCGCCGCCTTGGACGACTCGTCCCGAGCGCTTGCGCGAGGCGCGCCTAAGCGCAGCGCCATTCTCATGTGCGCGCCCGACTATTTCGGCGTCGACTACATCATCAACCCCTGGATGGAGAACCAGGTCGGGCAGGCGACTCTGCCGCGCGCCCAGGCGCAATGGGAGAATTTACGCCGCAATCTCGCGGCGTACAGCGATATCGCCTTCGTCCCGCCGACGCCCGGCTTGCCGGACATGGTCTTCACCGCCAATGCGGGGCTTGCGATCGGCGACAAAGCGGTGGTGAGCCGGTTCCAGGCCAGAGAGCGACGCCCGGAGGAGCGTCCGTATTGTGACTGGTTCGAAGCGCAGGGCTTCGCGATCGCTGCTTGGCCGGAGAATGTTCCGTTTGAGGGCGCCGGCGACGCGCTCATCGACCCTACGCGCGACATCGTCTGGTGCGGCCATGGCTGGCGCTCGGGCGAAATGGCGCCCAGACATCTGGAAAAGATTTTCTCAAAGCGTACGATCGCGCTGAAGCTCGTCGATCCGCGCTTCTACCACCTCGACACATGTTTCTGTCCGCTGAGCGGCGGCCGGGTGATGTATTATCCGGCGGCGTTCGACATCGCATCTCAGGAAGCGATCCGAGCGATCGTTCCCGCCGAGAAGCGGATCGACGTCGACGAGAAGGACGCGCTTTCTTTCGCCTGCAACGCCGTCGAAATCGGCGGACGCATTTTTCTCAACGCCTGTTCGGACGAACTTCGCGCGCGCCTGACCGACGCCGGCTTCACGCCGGTCGTGACGCCGCTTTCCGAATTTATGAAGGCTGGCGGCGCGGCGAAATGTCTGACTCTGCAGCTGCCCGGCGCCGCCGGCAAGGTCACGCCGCGGGGCTGAGCGTTTCCCCGCCGAGCGGCCGGTTGCAGGCGCAGAGCGCGCCGGTTTGCAGCGCGTCGAGGACGCGCAACGTATCTTCCGGCGACCGGCCGACGTCGAGATTCGTCGCATATACATGCTGAATGACATTGTCGGGATCGACGACGAAGGTGACGCGATGGGCGACGCCCGCAGGCGCGCGGACGCCGAGGCTGTCGATCAGATCCCCCTTCGGATCGGCGAACTGCCAGATCGGCAAATTCTTCAAGTCGCCATGCGCGCGCCGCCAGGCCAGCTTCACGAATTCATTGTCGGTCGAGCCGCCGAGGACGACTGCGTCGCGCTCGGCGAAGTCCTTTGACAAGCCCGCGAAGCCGGCGATTTCGGTCGGACAAACGAAGGTGAAATCCTTCGGATAGAAAAAGATCACTTTCCATTTTCCCGGAAAGCTCGTCTCGGTCACCGTCTCGAACGCCTTCTCGCCGTTTTCTTCGATCTCGTTAAACCCCGGCTTCACGCCCACAACAGTAAAATTCGGCAGTCTGTCGCCAATACCCAACATGTCCTACTCCCCGAAGACGCCGTCGGCGCCTTATTGCGGATTGCGGCTGGAAACGGTCGCGTCAAACTCTTCGAGCCGCGAGGCGCAACGCGGTCCGAAACTTCCGTACGGCGTCCCATAGAGTTCGGCGCGCCTCCACTCGATGAAACGCTCCTCGGTCTCCCACATGGTGACCGAGAAATAGAGCACATGGGGCCCGATCTCCTGTCCCTTATGAAAGCGGAAGCCGATCAGTCCCGCGGCTTCCCGGAGCCGTAAGCTTGTCTCTCGCCAAGCCGATTCGAACGTGTCCTCGCAGCCCTTGACGACCTTGAACTGATTCGACGCCATGAACATCGCGCGTTCCTCTTTTCCTTTGTCTCTCAAGCCATCTGCTGCGCAAGCTGCATGCGACGCGAGAGCGCGACAATCGCGGCGAACTCGTCGCACCTCTTGCGCATGCATTCGTCCGGACAGGTCAGCGCATAATGGCTGCGCAGCGCCGCGAGTCCGTAACCGGCGAGTTCGATTTCGTCGATCGAGGTTCGAACCAGATTCTGATTCATCGCTTCGGCGAGGATCGAATCAATGCGTATTCTTTCCTTAGCGAGATCGCACAATGGTTCTCTCCTACATGGATCGCACGGCGCCGCCGCTCGTATCGTCGAAAGATTTCGCAAGCAATTCGTTGCGTCAATACGTGCGCGCTTTCCTCGGAAATCTTTCAATAATGGTCTTTCTAAATGTTCCTATTTGAAAGAGCGGCGGCACATAAGTTTTGCGCTTTTTTGTCGGTTTTTGGCTCGGTTTGGAAGTTCGGCGAAAGGCCATCGTTCTGGCGCAAAGCTGAGTTCATTCAGCGAAGGTGAAGGCGTCGGCGGCACGCCAGCGAAATTCACCAACGGCATGAACGAGGAAACGACTATGCACAGCATCGCCACGGCTCGCGCAGCCAAGAAAGCTCTCCTATTCGCGACGGTCCTGGCGGCCGCCGCGCCGCTTTACGGCTGCTATACGCCGGGCGAACGCGCGCTTGGCGGCGGAATTATCGGCGGTCTCGGCGGCGCCGGAATCGGCGCGCTCGCGTCGGGCGGCCTTGCGGGTCCGACGCTCGCCTCGGCGGCGATCGGCTCGGCGGGCGGTGCGATCATTGGCGCGGCGACGGCGCCGCACCCATATTACTACCGCCGACATCGGCGTTATTACTACTAAGCGGGACGGCCTCGCCCAATGTGCGGGCGCTTTACGCAGCATCTGTCTTGGGAGGAGCTCCAGCGGCTCGCCGACCTGATAGGGCAGGCGCGTAACCTGCAGCCACGCTACAATGTGGCGCCGACGACGATGATCGAGGTCATCAGGCCGGCGCCGGCGGGAAACGAACTCGTCCAAATGCGCTGGGATTTTGCGCCGTCGTGGTGGAAGAAGCCGCTGCGCGAACTGCCGGCAACCTTCAATGCGCGCGCCGAGACGATCGCCGAAAAGCCGATGTTTCGCTCGGCATTCGCCGAGCGCCGCTGCATCATTCCGGCGTCGGGCTTCTATGAATGGACTGGAGCGAAGGGCGCGAAGACGCCGCATTATTTTTCGTCGCCGGACGGCCTCCCGCTCGCATTCGCGGGGATATACGACAGCTGCCGCGAAGTTGAAAGCAATGTGAATATCGATTCTGCGGCGATTATCGTCGGCCCGGCCAACAGCTGGATGCGCCGCTTTCACGACCGCATGCCAATCATCCTCGACTGGCGCGACGCCAACGCATGGCTGAGAGGCGACGATCCGGGCGCATGGCTTCGGGCGGTGCCCGAAGACGCGTTGCAGGAATGGATCGTGTCGCGGCGGGTCAACCGCTCGAACGAAGCCGACGACGATCCGACGCTGATCGAACCAAGCGTCGCCGCCGCTTGCTGAAGGCACGCGGCGCTTGAACTAGCCGAGTTCGAAGGTGGTGACTCCGTAACAGCGCCCGATGAGGCCGGGCGGCATGCCGCGCGTAAACATGCGCGCCGCATCGAAAATGGGCGTCAAGCCGCGCCGCTTCGCCAATTCGATCGCCGCGGGGTTTGCGTCGGGCGTATCGAGAAAGACGATCGCGCCTGCGACCCGCGCGCATAGTCCGTGAAACAGAGTGTCGGCGATCTGCGGATCGTCCGCGAACAGCGGCCCGATCTTATAGCCTTGGCGGCAGGCGCGCAGCACGCCATAGCCCGCGAGCTTTCCTCGCCTCACGAAGGCGAGCGACGCGCCGCCCGGCTGCGCAAGCCAGCGCGAGAGAAATTTTGCGCGCGTCGTCGGAAAAACGGTCGCGTCGTAACGCAGGATGTCGTCAAAGGGAACTGAGGCCAGCGCCCTCAGACCGGGCGGAGACTCGCCGCCCCCGACGCATTGATGCCGTATGTTGCGATAGGCGAAACTGAATCCATATCGCTCATAGGTTTTTTGCATGTTGATTGCGGCGTCGAGCCCGACATTGCGTCCCTGCACATGCCGCAGGGCGACATTCAAGAGCTGTAGGCCGACGCCTTGTCCCCGATACGGCGGGCGAACGATGAAAAGTCCAACATAGCCGAAAGTTTCATCATAGGCGGTGGCGCAAACGCAGCCCAAAGCTTCGCCCGCGCCTTTCGCAATGAAGAATCCTTCGGGATCGACCGCGTAGAAACTTTCGGCGTCCTGCAGGCCGGGATTCCAGCCTTCGGCCGCCGCCCAATCAAGCGCGAGATCGAGCTCGGCTCTGGACATGCGGCGAATGACGACGTCTTTCAGGTTCATCGCAGGCTTGTGGCGCGACTCGTCGCTTGGCGCAACTCAAGACGCCCGATCGGCTAAGGCCCTTGCTCAAGAAGCTGGGTGATCGAAGCGTTGCCGTGCAGCCTTCGGATCGCTTCGGCGACGAGATCGGCGATGCTGATCAGCGTCAAGCGATCGCCGAGCGCGGTCGCGACAGTCGGTTCTAGAGGGACTGAGTTGGTGAGGATCAGCCTGTCGATCGGCGCGCTCGCGAGCGTGGAAGCCGCCGTTTCGGAAAAAACCCCGTGAGTCGCTGCGGCCCAGACGTGGGCCGCGCCATTGGCGCGGCACGCCGCGGCGGTGCGGGCCACCGTACCGCCGCCGGCGATCAGGTCGTCAATGATGATCGCGGTGCGATCCTTGACATCGCCGGCAAAAATGTCGCCGACGACGCGGCCCTCGCTGCGATATTTGTCCATGAACGCCTTGGCGACAGGGCGCTTCAGCATCCGTTCGAGCCGCAGCCGGAACAGTTCGGCGCGCTTCTCGCCGCCAAGGTCCGGGGATACCACGGCGACAGGCAAGTCTTTGAGATCGGCGACGACCTGGCGCGCGAAAAGCGCCTGCGCGTCGAGATGGACCGTTTCGCAACGAAAGGCGTTTTGGAAGGCGGCGATGTTATGCGCGTCGATGCAGACCAGACGGTCCGTTCCGATCGCCTCGAAGAGCTGCGCGACATAACGTGTAGTGACCGGATCGCGAGGCTTGGTGCGCCGATCTTTGCGTGAGAAGCACAAATAGGGCGTGACGGCGGTGACGCGCGCGGCGCCGGCGTCTTTCAGCGCGCCGATGAAAAACAGTAGTTTGCACAGTCTGTCGGCGCTGCTCGCGATCTGATCGCCATGCAGCGTAAAGATGGCATAGCAGTCGCGGCCGCGGACATTTTGCAGCGGCCGAATCTTGTATTCGCCGTCTTCGAATTCGCGGTCTTCGAGAGGCGTCAGCACGGCGCCGAGCGCTTGCGCGACCTCTTCGCCAAACGCGGTGTTGGCGCCGAGGGCGAACAGCGCGAGACTGTCGTCCGCTTCACGCGGCGCCCGCGCCGGCGCGCCGTCCAAGACATGCGCCGAGATCGCGGTGAGCGCCGAGTCAATCGAGCGCCCGTCTTCGGAAAGCGGCGCCGCCAGAATTTCGACTATGGCGCGATCGCGGCCAAGTTCGACGCTCGTGTATTGCGCGAGCACTGGCTGGCCGGCGCGGCGCACCTCCTTGAGCAGACGACGCAGCCTCACCGCGCCGCGGCGATTAGCCGCTTCGCTCAGCCTGTCGCCAATCCTGCAAGGGCCGAGCAACATCGCGGCGGCCGACGCGCCCTCGGTCAGAACGCTGTCGTCATCGTCCGATCCTTCAAACCGATGCACAAAAATAGTCTCCGCAGCGCCGCGATCTTCCGGCGCAAAGTTGATTGCGCTTTTTCTTGGCGCTACCGCGCCGTCGCGCGCCGCCTCCCAGCGCTCGTGCACGACTTGAAGTTCGAGCCGTTTCGGCTGCGGCGCGAAATCCAGCCGGTCGAAAAGCCGCTTGAGCGGCGGTTCGGTCATCGCCATCGTCGTCATTTCTCGAGAACCTTCTATCGTCGCGCAAATTCCGCAAACGAAGCTATAGGGTCGCCTATTGGTCAGTTCCGCCAAGATATTCGATGAACCAATTGGCGGCGCGCTCGACGGCGCTCTCCAATGTGCCTGGCTCTTCGAAAAGATGCGTGGCGCCCGGAACGATATCGAGACGATTCCGGCATCTCAGCAACTGCTGCGCGCTGCGATTGAGTTCGATGACGCCGTAATCCAGCCCGCCGACGATCAGCAATGTCGGCGCTTGAACGCGCCCCAGCGCGTCGCCGGCAAGATCGGGACGGCCGCCGCGGGAGACGATGGCCGCCACGCGCGGCTCGTCGGCGGCGGCAGTCAGAGCCGCCGCAGCGCCCGTGCTGGCCCCAAACAGGCCGAGCGGCAGGCCAGACATGTCGCGATCGGCGCCGGCCCAGGCGATCGCTTCGATGACGCGCGCACCAAGCAGCGGGATGTCGAAGACGTTGCGCCGGAATTCGCCTTCCTCGGCGGTCAGCAGATCGAACAGCAGACAGGCGAACCCCTGCGCGGCAAGTCGCTCGGCGACAAATCTGTTGCGCGGACTGAAACGCGAGGAGCCGCTGCCATGCGCAAAAATGATAAGTCCCCGCGGCTTTTGAGGCAGGAAAAGCGATCCTTCGAGCCGCTTCGGCCCGATTGCGACGTCGAGTGTCCTGAAGTCGCTCGTCATGCTCGGGACCCCGCTTTTTATCACTCTTCCGCCTCGTCGAGCGCGCTTGCCCGTCCTACATGGCGTCTTTTTGTGAATCTTCTATCTGGAGATGCTGCTCCGTCCTCGCCATATTTGTTTGAGGACGCTCTCCCGTCCATCTCAGCTCTGGGAGGATCATTTTTATGCAAACTCAGCCGAAGATCGATTTTCAAGGGGTTGAGCCTTCATCTGACCGCCAGGAGAAAATACTGCGTCTGATAGAAAAGCTCGAGGATCGCTACGGCCGTGCGACAGCCTGTCGCGTCGTCGTAAAGGGCCCGGGCGCGCATCATCGCACCGGCGGGCTCTATGAGATCAATCTGCATCTCGTCCTGCCTGACAAGAGGGAGGTTGCGATCGAGCGCACGCCACATCTCGACGAGCGATTCCAGGATTTCGATTTCGCCCTGAACGATGCGTTCAAACGGGCCCGGCGCCGGTTGCAGGACCAGGTGCGGCGCATGCGGGGCAAGGTGAAACATCACGAGGCCGCGCTGACCGGCGTTGTGAAAAAAATGTCGCCCAGGGAGGGGTATGGTTTCATCGAGACGTCGGACGGCCGGGAAGTTTATTTTCACCGCAACAGCGTCGAAGGCTCGGGATTTGATGCGCTGAAGCCCGGCGCGCGGGTGCGCTACAGGGAGGAGCAGGGCCGAGAGGGCCCGCAAGCAAGCCGCGTTTCCCCGCTTGGCGGCGACGCCGCCTGATTTTCGCGCGATGTCCGCAGGGGGCGATCACGCCGTAAATGGGCGCTGGGAGCATTTTCCGCACGACGCGGACATCGGGGTGCGCGGCTATGGCGCGACGCCGGGCGAGGCCTTTGAGCAGGCGGCGCTCGCGATGATGGCGGCGATCCTCGATCCGGCGACCGTTCGACGAGAGCAGACGATAGATATTGCTATTGAAGCGCCGCGCCTCGATCTCCTGCTCGTCGATTGGCTGAACGCGCTCATATACGAAATGGCGGAGCGCCGAATGCTGTTTGGCGCGTTCGAGGTGAAAATCGAAGATCATCATCTCAATGGCCGCGCTCTGGGCGAGGCGATCTCACGCGCGCGGCACGCGCCTGCCGTGGAAGCGAAAGGCGCGACCTATACAGAACTCGCCTGCGTCGAGGAACGGCCGGGATTGTGGCGTGCGCAGTGCGTGATCGACGTTTAGACGCGGGAGGACGCCATGGACCTTTCTCGTTTCGAGAAGATTTCGGAGACGGCGTGGCGGGTCGCGCCGTTCGGCGGGATGCGCGCGCCGGCGATCGTTTACGCGAGCGAAGACCTGATGAAGGATATGGATGACAAGGTGTTCGACCAGGTGACGAACGTCGCGAAGCTTCCGGGCATCGTTCGCGCATCCTACGCCATGCCCGACGCGCATTGGGGCTATGGCTTTCCGATTGGCGGCGTCGCGGCCTTCGACGCGGACGAGGGCGGCGTGGTGTCCGCCGGCGGCGTCGGGTTCGATGTTTCCTGCGGCGTGCGGACGCATCTGACCCATTTGACGCGCGGGCAAGTCGTTTCGGTTCAGCAGGAACTCGCCGACGCGCTTTTCGAGCACGTTCCCGCCGGCGTCGGTTCAGAGGGCGAGATCGCCCTCGATGAGCAAGGCTTGAACGCCATGTTGCTTGGCGGCGCGCAATGGGCGATCGAGCAGGGCTTCGGTCGCGCCGAGGACCTCGATCGGATCGAGGAGAGCGGATGCGCTTCGGACGCCGATCCCGCCGCGGTGTCGGAACATGCGCGCAAGCGCCAGCGCCGCGAGATGGGCACGCTCGGCTCGGGCAATCATTATCTCGAAGTCCAAGAAGTCGTCGAAATTTTCGACGAGAAGACCGCCGCCGCATACGGCCTCGTCAAAGGCGAATGCGTCGTGACCATTCATTGCGGTTCGCGCGGCCTCGGCCATCAGATCGGCACGGAATATTTGCGCGAAATGGTGATTTCGGCGCAAAACTACGGCATCGATTTGCCAGATCGCGAACTGGCCTGCGCGCCAATCAAGTCTGAACTTGGACGGCAATATTTGGGTGCCATGCGATCGGCGATCAATTGCGCATTGGCCAATCGCGAGATCATCGGCCATCTGGCGCGACAGGTCTTCGCCAGGTTTTTCGAGCACGGGGAATTGCCGCTGATGTTTGACGTTTCGCATAACACCTGCAAGGTGGAGCGTCATGCGATCGACGGCGAAACGCGCCAGCTTTTTGTTCACCGCAAGGGAGCGACGCGCGCATTCGGGCCAGGTCACGAGAGTTTGCCCGAAGCGTTGCGGCCTTACGGGCAGCCGGTGCTGATCGGCGGCAGCATGGGCGCAGGCTCCTATGTCTTGGCCGGCATGGAGACGAGCGAACGCCAGGCGTTCGCTTCAGCCTGTCACGGCGCGGGGCGGCGCATGAGCCGGCATGCGGCGACGCGCGCCTGGGGCGGACGTCAAGTCGTCGACGACCTTCGCGCGCAGGGGATCATCGTCAAGAGCCCTTCGCTGCGCGGCGTCGCAGAAGAAGCGCCCGGCGCTTATAAGGATGTTCGCGCGGTGGTCGATTCCGCCGAGGCAGCGGGACTGGCGAGAAAAGTCGCATTTCTCAAGCCGCTCATCTGCGTCAAGGGCTGAGAATCGATGCGATGATGGAATCGATCTCTCCTAACGGAACGAGCGCGGCTTGCGAGAGTGAGATGCCGTCGATCGCCGACAAGGTGCGATTTCTTGCCGCGCCCGGCGCCTGTGCCGATACGCCGGCGTCGGTCGTCGTGCTGGAAACGCATATGTCATACGTGTTTCTCGCAGGCGACAAGGTTTACAAACTCAAGAAGCCCGTCCGCTATCCCTTCCTCGACTTCTCGACGATCAAAGCGCGCGAAGACAATTGCCGCGAGGAAGTGCGCCTCAATCGCCGGCTTGCAGCCGACGTCTATCTGGGGGTCGTTCCGCTGACTTATGTTGCGCCGCGCGGTCTCGCGCTTGGCGGCGAGGGCGACGTCGTTGATTGGCTTGTCGCGATGCGGCGCCTTCCGGGCGACGCGATGCTCGACAGGCTGATTGCCGAAGACCGTTTGACCACGGCGCATATTGACGCGCTCTGCGACACATTGGCGGGTTTCTATCGCCATGCGGGGCGCTCTTCGATCAGTCCAGAAGATTACGCGCAACGTTTCTTTCGCGAGCAGGACAAGAATCGGGACATGCTGACGCGACGCGATTTCGCGCTCGATCATGGACGCACGCCTATTCTGCTCGATCTTCTCGACGCAAGACTCTCAGCGAGCCTGTCGCAATTGCAGGATCGCGTGCTTGAGGGCCGCATCGTCGACGGCCATGGCGATTTGCGTCCAGAGCACATCTGCCTTCGCGATCCCATCGCCATATTCGATTGTCTGGAGTTCAACGCCGAGCTGCGCCAGGTCGATCCCTTCGACGAGCTCGCCTATCTTGGCGTCGAATGCGCGCTGATCGGCGCGAAGACGATTGGCGCCGAGCTCGTCGACAAAGTCGCAAGGCGCCTCTCGATCGAACCGCCTTGGCGTTTGGTCTCGCTATACGCCGCTTGGCGCGCAGTGTTGCGGGCGCGGCAATCCGTGGCGCATCTTCTTGACGATACGCCGCGGGAACCGGCGAAATGGGAGCCGCTGGCGACTCGCTATCTCGATCTAGCTCAATCGGCGCTCGCCGGCGACGCTTCGTTAGGAAGGTGAGTAGACGACATGTCCTTTTATGATCGCACTGACGCCGGACGCCGCCTCGCCGCCGAACTGCAGAAATTCAAAGGCGAGGATGTCGTCGTCTTTGCGCTGCCGCGCGGCGGCGCGCCCGTCGCCGAACCGATCGCGACCATGCTCGATGCGCCGCTTGATCTCGTGCTCGTCAGAAAGATCGGCGTGCCTTTCCAGCCGGAGCTGGCGATGGGGGCCGTGGCCGACGGCGGCAATCCGGTCGTCGTGCGCAATGACGACGTCATCGCCATGACGGATGTGAGCGACAATGAATTTCAGGAGGTTCGCGCACGCGAGCTTGAAGAGATCGAGCGTCGCCGACGACTATATCTCGGGGGCCGCCAACGACCTGACGCGAAGGGACATGTCGCCATTGTCGTCGATGACGGCGTCGCCACGGGCGCCACGACGCGCGCGGCCTTGCGCGCCGTTCGCGCGCGCGGGCCGAAAAAGCTGGTGCTGGCCGTGCCGGTCGCGCCGCCCGATACGCTCGAATCCCTGGAGCCTGAGGTCGACGAAATTGTTTGCCTCGAGACGCCTCGCGCCTTCGGCGCGATCGGTTTCTTCTACCGGGACTTCCGTCAGATCAGCGATGAGGAGGTGATCGAAATCCTCGATCGATGCGCCAGGAAGGCCGGCCGCGCATAAAAGGCCGAGAGCCAGCTCTCGACAGACGGCGACCCGAAATCGGCCACATTGGCCGAAAAAGCTCGGCTTGGGGCTCTTTCGGGAGATCGGCCATGCGCCACATAGGCGGATCAATAATTCTGGCGGCTCATCTCTTCGTGGCGGCGCCAGCTCATGCGTTCGACAGCCCGATCAATCGTGGCCCGCTGGCTGACTTCCTCAACGTCTTTCGCGAGCAGGCGATACCGAGGCAGGTCGTCTATTGGCGTCATCCGCAATTTAAGCGCGGAACGGTCGTCATCTCGACCAAGGATCGTCGGCTCTATTATGTGCTCGGCGATGGACGCGCGATCGAATACGGCGTCGGCGTGGGCCGAATGGGGTTCACCTGGTCCGGCGTGAAAACGGTTTCGCGCAAACGCGAGTGGCCGGACTGGAGTCCGCCGACTCAAATGCTCAAGCGCCGACCGGACCTGCCGCGCCACATGGCCGGCGGCATGGAAAATCCGCTTGGCGCGCGTGCGCTTTATCTTGGTTCAAGCCAATACCGCATTCACGGCTCAAACGAGCCAGACACGATCGGCGCCGCCGTATCGTCGGGTTGCATCCGCATGACCAACAAGGACGTCGTCGATCTCTACAGCCGCGTGAAGGTGGGCACGACAGTCGTCGTGCTCAATTAAGGCGAGTCGGTATCTGGTCGTCCTCGCTCTCGATTGACTCGCAGACCGGGCGCATGCGCCAGACTCCGTAGCGCCACGGCATGAGCGGATTGGCGTCGGCGCGCAGCGTTTCTGGCACTGGATCGAATCCCGCGCCGCCGCCGGGGCGGCAGCGGCAGACGCGCGCCAGGCCCATCCAGCCGCCCGCCCAAAGGCCATGTTTGGCGATCGCCTCGTCGGCGTATTCCGAGCAGGTCGGCGCATAGCGGCAGAAGCGCCCGGCGATCATCGAGAAGGTGACGCGATAGAAAAGGATGAGCGCGCGCGCCGCGCGGGCGGGAAGGGATGGCGCCCTATCAGTCGGTTCAAACACATGCCTAACATATACCTTCGACGCGCAGCCTACAAAGCGGAGCTAATCAGATCTCTTGACAGGAAATCATATCAACGCGATCTCGCTAAACATTCGCGTGCGGCGCACCAAGTTTTTTTTTCCTTGTCCGCTGCGGGCGGCGTGCTAGTCTAATTACCGACTGATTATTTGTTTTCGGATTTTCTCGATGTTGGACGAAAGTAATTCCCCGGTCAGCGCCTCGGATGTCGTAGATAAAGCGGACCGCTTTGAATGGTCCGGAGGAAAGCTCGAACCAGGCATTGCGCTGGCGCTTTCCGGCGGCGGCTATCGCGCGATGCTGTTTCATGCCGGCGCGCTGATGCGTTTCAATGAGTTCGGTCTGCTGTCGAAAACGGCGCGCATTTCGAGCGTATCTGGGGGCTCGATCACTGCAGGAGTCCTTGCCCATCGATGGTCATCGCTCGGCGCGCCGGACGCGAACGGCGTCTACGCGAATTTCAAACAGCTTGTCGTCGACCCACTCTTTGCGTTTTCGAAACAGAACATCGATCTTATCGACGCGATTTGGGGTCGGCTGCCGTTTCGTTCGCCAGCGAATGAGGTTGCGCGCAGCTACGACAAATTTTTGTTTGGCTGCGCGACGCTTCAGAGTCTCCCCGATACGCCGCGCTTCGTTTTTTGCGCCAGCAATCTGCAGACCGGCGTGCTGTGGCGTTTCTCCAAACTATACGCCGGCGACTATCTAGTCGGCCGCATCGATGATCCCGCGTTTCGCCTCGCGGAGGCGGTGGCTGCGTCCTCGGCCTTTCCTCCAGTTCTATCGCCGCTCGAACTAACTCCCGGCGTTGAAGCCTTCCAAGACTGGCCGCGAAAACCAGGCGAATCCCCGCTGCCGGACATGTCCGCTTACAGGCGGCGTGTTTTGCTGGCAGACGGCGGGGCTTACGACAATCACGGGCTGGAGCCTATCGTTAAGCGCTACATGACGCTTTTCGTCAGTGACGGCGGCGCGCCCTTCGTTCGTATGGAGGATATAAACACCGGCGAGATCAGCCAGCTTCGGCGTGTCTTCGATCTGACCGACAATCAAGTGCGCGCTCTGCGCAGGCGCGACCTCATCGCCCGCTTTGTCGACGGGCGCAACAAACTGATGAGCGGCGCCCTGAAAATCGATGGAATGGACGCTACTGCGCGTTTCGGGACTTATTGGGGAATCGACGGCGGCGTCACGGCCGGCCCCCGCCCGACGCGCTGCCGTATGACGTGGCGCAGACCGAACATCTCGCCGGACTGTCAACTCGGCTTGCCGATCTCGGCGACCACGCGTCCCGTCAGCTCGTTAACTGGGGCTACGCGATCTGCGACAGAAACATTCGCACGCATTACGTCGGCCCGCTGCCGCAGCCCGGCGCCGCGCCGACCTGGCCTTTCCCCGAGGCGCCGCTCGGCTGAAAAGCGCCGCCAATGTTCTTTTGTGAGATTGTGAGATGTCCGAGAAGTCAACCGACAAACCTTCACCCTATCCGAAACCGACGCGCCGATATTTGCGCGGCTACGCTTTCGATCCCAGTCTCGTCACACAGTTGGAGAACGCGCCCGTTAGCGTCCTCATTTACAAGATCAAGTGGGAAGAGGCTCTCAGCGCCGGACCCTGTGGCGAATATCTTGAAGTGATCGACGTCGATCCCGCAAGCAATGCCTATTACGATCCGGTCAACCTCAACCACGCCGACATCCTCGCCCAGAACGGTCTGGCGCCTTCGGAAGGCAATCCGCAGTTCCATCAGCAGATGGTCTATGCGGTCGCGATGACGACGATTGATCGCTTCGAGCGCGCGCTGGGACGCAGAGCGTTCTGGGCCGATAACGACAATGCTGTCGCAAAAAAGCCTGAAGAAAACGGCTTCGTCGAGAAGCTGCGCATCTATCCGCATGCGCTGCGTATGGCCAATGCGTATTACAGTCGCGAAAAAATGGCCTTGCTGTTCGGATATTTCCCCGGAACTGCCGATCGCTCGGCGGGCGTCTATCCTGAAGGCCTTGTCTTCACATGCCTCTCGCATGACATCATCGCGCACGAGACGACCCACGCGCTGCTTGACGGATTTCACCCCTATCTGCTGACGCCGGACAGCAGAAACCGCGAAGCGCTCGCCTTTCACGAGGCGTTCGCGGATATCGTGGCTCTTTTCCAGCATTTCAGTTTTCCGGAAGTGCTCGAGCATCAGATCGCGCATACGCGTGGCGATCTGAGCAGCGAAAATCTCCTCGGCCAGCTCGCAACGCAGTTCGGACATGCGCGCGGCATGCGAGGCGCACTACGCGACGCCATAGGCTACTACGACCAAAAGAAGCAGAGATGGGTCAAGCGGGAGCCGGATCCGCTCGCGGTGATCTCGACCAAGGAAGTTCATGCGCTCGGCGCAATTCTTGTCGCGGCTGTTTTTGATGCATTCCTGTCGATCTATCGTAACCGTTCGCTAGACCTGATGCGGCTCGCGAGCAACGGCACTGGAATGCTCGCCCCCGGCGCGCTCCACCCCGATCTTGTTCGACGCCTTGCGGAAGAAGCAGCGCGGTCCTCATCGCATGTATTGAACATGTGCATCCGCGCCCTCGACTATTGTCCGCCGCTGGACTTACGCTTCGGCGAATTTTTGCGCGCGCTGATCACGGCCGATCTCGATCTGATGCCCGAAGACGAGTTGAAATATCGCGTCGCCTTCATCGAGGCTTTTCGGCGCAGGGGCATCTATCCGTCGGACGTACGCACACTTTCTGAAGACAGTCTGCGCTGGGGCACCCCGGATGAGGATCCGGTCATGACAACTAACTCGACGGCTCGAAAGCGGATCAAAGCCACGCTGAAGAAGTTTGCGGAAGAAAATGATGTGCGCAGTCGGATAGACAAGTTGCGCCATCTTCAGGAGCGAAAGAAAGTTTGGCTTGAGACGCGGCGGATTGAGGAAGAGCTGAGTGGGGCGCTCTCTGATTTAATCCAACCGGATACCCAGTTGCAGAAGCTTCTTGGTCTCACGATCGCCCCCCCGAAAGACCTTACGCTGATTGATCCCACCAAGCCATTTCGTGTCAACGGGCTTCGTGTTGCGAGACGGCTGCGGGATGACGGCCGCGCCGTCAATCATGTATTTTTCACGCTGCTTCAGAAAGCTGTCTGGAAAATGCCAGACTCGGGCGATTCGCGAGAGCAGATTTTACGGGCTGGCTCCATGGTCGTGTGGGACCTCGAAGCCTCCGAAATTACCTATGTGATCCGAAAAGGTCTGACGCATCAACAGCAGGTCAGAGAGGCTCAACTGGACGAGGATGATGCCATGTCCCTGGCAGACACTTATTTCGGCGCGCAGAAAGAACTCTTCGCGCAGCTGCACCACAGCGGCGCATAAGGCGAAAGACCATGGCGAGACCAGCAAGAAAAAGCCGCTCATCCAACGGCAGGATGTCCGCTTCTTCCGATTTCCGCATGCGCGTTCGCATGTATCGTCACGGCCTCGGCGACTGCTTTCTGCTGACCTTCCCGCGGGCAGGTCAGGCGCCTTTTCAGATTCTCATCGATTGCGGCGCACTGCACCGGAACGCTGCTGAGATGACGGCGCTGGTCGAAGAAATCCGCGACACAATCAAACGCGAAAACGGCAGCGAAAACGCGCGTCTCGATGTGGTTGTCGGCACGCATGAGCACAAGGACCATTTGAGCGGCTTCAATCAGGCGCGCGATATTTTTGAGAATGAATTCGACTTCGGCGAGGTGTGGCTCGCCTGGACAGAAGATCTTTCGCAAAAGGAAATAATGGCGATCAAGAAGGCGCGGCGGAAGGCCGCAGAAAAGATTCGGGAAGTTATGCGATTGAATGCCAATCTGGCGGCATCGTTGGATGATGTCTCCTCGCTGATGGCGTTCTCTGCCGATGACGACGATGGTGTTGGAACCCAAAAAGTCTCTGACGCCCTGGAATATCTCAAAGAGCGAGGCCGCAGGCGCGGGAGCAAGCTACGATTCCTTAAGCCAGGCGAAGAGCCTCGCGCGCTCAAGGACGTCGATGATGTCAGGGTTTTTGTGCTCGGTCCGCCGCTTGATCCGATTTTGCTCAAATCGAGCGAAGTGACGGAAGCAATGAAACGTGACGGCACGATCTATCACCTTGCGTCGTCCGGGCTTTCCGGCGTCGAGGCGCTGGCGGCCGCAGCCCGCGCGCCGGATGACCCCCTCGCGTTGCAAGCGCAGCCTTTTTCCTCGGCCGTGAGCAAGAAGAATTTCAAGAAGGCTCCAAATTACGAAAAAGAACCATGGCGACGCATCGACGGCGATTGGATGAGCGCATTCGGTCAGCTCGCGCTCGATCTCGATAACGACACGAACAACAGCAGCCTCGTGCTGGCTTTCGAGTTTGAGAGCACCGGCGAGGTGCTGCTGTTCGCGGCGGACGCTCAGGTCGGAAGCTGGCTTTCATGGCGAAAGCTCAACCTAAAGGACGGGCGCAAGGAGATGCCGGCGCTGGAGCTCCTGGGGCGCACCGTATTTTACAAGGTCGGACACCACTGCAGCCACAATGCGACGCTTCGAAACAATGGTCTCGAGCTGATGCAGGATGATCGCCTTGTCGCCTTCATTCCGCTGGACGTAGAAACCGCGAGAAAGCAGGGAACCAAAGGTTGGGAGATGCCGGCGAAGCCCTTGTTAAAGGCCTTGAAGAAGCACACCGGCGACAAAGTGGTGATTTCGGACGCCAGCGCGAAGAACCCAGTGTCCGCGGAGGCGCACAAAGCAGGCGTAGTCGCAACGGATACCTACATCGACTACGTCCTTCGCTGACGATTCAAAACAATAGGCCGCCCCTTTCGGGGCGGCCTTGTCGATTTTCAGCGTCCAATGCGATTTCACTCCGCCGGCGGCAGCGCCGGCGCAGGCTCGGCAGCTTCGCGCTGCTCGATGATGAGCTCGTCTCGACCGCCGGCGATGGAGCGGAACTTCGACATCGCCGCGCCCGTGCCGGCCGGGATCAGACGGCCGACAATGACGTTCTCCTTGAGGCCGACCAACGGATCGATCTTGCCGTTGACGGCGGCCTCGGTGAGCACGCGCGTCGTCTCCTGGAAGGACGCCGCCGAGAAGAAAGAGCGCGTCTGCAGCGAGGCCTTGGTGATGCCGAGCAGCACCGGCGTGCCGCTGGCGGGCTTGCCGCCGTTCTCGATCGCCTTGGCGTTCGCCTCTTCGAGCTCCGGCTTGTCGACCTGCTCGCCTTCGAGGAAGCCGGTGTCGCCGGGATCGACGATGTCGATCTTCTGCAACATCTGACGCACGATCACTTCGATGTGCTTGTCGTTGATGTTGACGCCCTGCAGCCGGTAGACTTCCTGGATCTCATTGACGAGGTAAGCCGCAAGCTCCTCCACGCCCTTGATCGCCAGAATGTCGTGCGGCGCCGGATTGCCGTCGACGATGTAATCGCCCTTCTCCACGACGTCGCCGTCCTGAAGGTGAATGTGCTTGCCCTTGGGGATCAGATATTCGACCGACTCGGCGCCTTCCTCCTGCGGGACGATCGAGAGTCGCTGCTTGTTCTTATAGTCCTTGCCGAACTGCACGACACCCGAGATTTCAGCGATGATCGCGTGATCCTTCGGACGGCGCGCTTCGAACAGCTCCGCGACGCGCGGCAGACCGCCGGTGATGTCGCGCGTCTTGGCGCTCTCGACCGAAATGCGCGCGACGATGTCGCCGGCCTTCACCGTGCCGCCGGGCTCGACCGCGATGATCGAGTCGACCGGCAGCAGGTAGCGGGCGTCGCCGCCGCGCGCGAGCTTGCCGATCTTGCCGTCCGGGCCCTTGATGACGATCGAGGGCTTGAGGCTCGCCGACCGCAGGTTAAGCCGATAGTCCATGACCATGCGCTTGGAGATGCCGGTCGATTCGTCGGCTGTCTCCGACATCGACTGGCCTTCGACCAGATCCTCGAAGCCGATGACGCCGTCGATTTCGCTGATGATCGGCCGCGTATAGGGGTCCCACTCGGCGAGGCGCTGGCCGCGCTTCACCTTGTCGCCATCGTCGACCTTCATCTTGGCGCCGTATTGAATGCGGTTCACCGCGCGCTCCTCGCCATTGGGACCGAGGATCACGATGGCGACGTTGCGCGCCATGACGATCAGATCGCCGTCCGAGTTCCGCGCGAGATGGCGGTTGCGGACGTGGACCTTGCCGTCGAAGTTCGACTCGATGAAGGACTGGTCGGCAAGCTGCGCCGCGCCGCCGATGTGGAAGGTGCGCATAGTGAGCTGCGTGCCAGGCTCGCCGATCGACTGCGCCGCGATGACGCCGACGGCTTCGCCCATGTTGACCGGCGTGCCGCGCGCGAGATCGCGTCCGTAGCACTTGGCGCAAACCCCGTTCGTCGCCTCGCAGGTCAGGACCGATCGGATCTTCACCTCCTGAATGCCGGCGGCGCTGATCGCATCGATGTGCTGCTCCTGGATCATGTCGCCCGCGCGCACGATGACGGTCTTGCCGTCCTGCGACATCAGATTCTCGGCCGCGGTGCGGCCGAGAATGCGCGAGGCGAGCGAGGCGACCACCTGTCCCGCGTCGATGATCGCGCGCATGCGGATGCCGTTCTCGGAGCCGCAATCCGTCGACGAGATGATCGAATCCTGCGCGACGTCGACGAGGCGGCGCGTAAGATAGCCCGAGTTCGCGGTCTTCAACGCCGTGTCGGCGAGGCCCTTACGGGCTCCGTGGGTGGAGTTGAAGTATTCAAGGACGGTAAGGCCTTCCTTGAAGTTCGAGATGATCGGGCTCTCGATGATTTCGCCCGAGGGCTTGGCCATCAGGCCGCGCATCGCCGCGAGCTGCTTCATCTGCTGCGGCGAGCCGCGCGCCCCGGAGTGCGACATCATATAGATCGAGTTGATCGGCAGATCGCGGCCGTGCTCGTCTTTGCGCACCGCGGAGATGCGTTGCATCATCTCTTCGGCGAGCTTGTCCGTGCACTTCATCCAGGCGTCGACGACCTTGTTGTATTTTTCGCCCTGGGTGATCAGGCCGTCGTTATACTGCTGCTCATACTCCTTGGCCGCGGCGCGCGTTTCGGAGACGATTCTCTCCTTCGTTTCCGGCACGACCATGTCGTCCTTGCCGAAGGAAATGCCGGCCTTGAACGCTTCGCGGAACCCGAGCGCCATGATGCGGTCGCAGAAGATGACCGTCTCCTTCTGACCGCAGTTGCGGTAGACGGTGTCGATCATGTGCGAGATTTCCTTCTTGGTCATCAGCCTGTTGACGACGTCGAAGGGAATCTTGGTGTGCTTGGGCAAGAGCTGGCCGAGCATCATGCGGCCGGGCGTCGTGTCGAAAATTTTCGACACCCGCTTGCCTTTTTCGTCATAGGTCCAGGCGCGGCCCTTGATCTTGCTGTGCAGCGTGATCGCCTTGGCGGCGAGCGCGTGCTCGATCTCGCCCTGGCTCGCGAAAGCCATACCCTGTCCCGGCTCGCCGTCGCGGTCGAGCGTCAGATAATAGAGGCCGAGAACGATATCCTGCGACGGCACGATGATCGGCTGACCATTGGCCGGATGCAGAATATTGTTCGTCGACATCATCAGGACGCGCGCTTCGAGCTGCGCTTCCAGCGACAGCGGCACGTGCACGGCCATCTGGTCGCCATCGAAGTCGGCGTTGAAGGCGGCGCAGACCAGCGGGTGCAGCTGGATCGCCTTGCCTTCGATCAGCACCGGCTCGAAGGCCTGAATGCCCAAGCGATGCAGCGTGGGCGCGCGGTTCAGCAGCACCGGATGCTCGCGAATGACCTCGTCGAGCATGTCCCAGACCTCGGGCTTTTCCTTTTCGACAAGCTTCTTCGCCTGCTTCACGGTCGCCGAATAGCCCTTGGCGTCGAGACGCGAATAGATGAAGGGCTTGAACAGCTCCAGCGCCATCTTCTTGGGCAGGCCGCATTGATGCAGCTTCAGCTCCGGACCGACGACGATCACCGAGCGGCCGGAATAGTCGACGCGCTTGCCCAAGAGGTTCTGGCGGAAGCGGCCCTGCTTGCCCTTCAGCATGTCCGCGAGCGACTTCAGCGGGCGCTTGTTGGCGCCCGTAATCACGCGTCCGCGGCGGCCGTTGTCGAACAGCGCGTCGACGGCCTCCTGCAACATGCGCTTCTCGTTGCGGATGATGATGTCAGGCGCGCGCAGTTCGATCAGGCGCTTCAGACGATTGTTGCGGTTGATGACGCGGCGGTAGAGATCGTTCAAATCGGATGTCGCGAAGCGGCCGCCGTCGAGCGGCACGAGCGGGCGCAGATCCGGCGGGATGACCGGAACTTCCTTGAGAATCATCCATTCGGGACGATTGCCGGACTGAATGAACGCCTCGATGATCTTCAGGCGCTTGGCGAGCTTCTTGGGCTTGAGCTCGGTCTTCGCCTCGGCGATCTCGATGCGCAGCGACGCCGCGATCGCTTCGAGGTCCATCGACTCGAGGAGTTTGCGAATCGCCTCCGCGCCGATCATGGCCGTGAACGTGTCCTGGCCATATTCGTCCTGCGCGCGCAGATACTCCTCTTCGGACAGCAGCTGACGCTCCTTGAGCGGCGTCAGGCCCGGATCGATGACGATGTACGACTCAAAATAGAGAATGCGCTCGAGATCCTTGAGCGTCATGTCGAGAAGCAAGCCGATGCGCGAAGGCAGCGACTTCAGGAACCAGATGTGCGCAACCGGGGCAGCGAGCGAGATGTGGCCCATGCGATCGCGCCGCACGCGCGCGAGGGTGACTTCGACGCCGCACTTCTCGCAGATGACACCCTTGTATTTCATCCGCTTATATTTGCCGCACAGGCACTCATAGTCCTTGATCGGACCGAAGATGCGCGCGCAGAACAGGCCGTCGCGCTCGGGTTTGAACGTACGGTAGTTGATCGTTTCGGGCTTTTTGATTTCGCCGTAAGACCAGGAAAGAATCTTCTCCGGGCTCGCGATCGAAATCTGAATCTGGTCGAAAGCCTGCGTGGCCACGACCGGATTGAAGAGATTCATGACCTCTTGCTGATTCATGGTCTTCTCCTGGACCGGGATGGAAACGCGCCTTGCGTCGTCCGCCGGTCGAAAATCTTCTTGGCGCGCCCCTTCTCCCGCAAACGGGAGAGGGAATCGCGAACTTACTCCGCCGCTTCGGCCGCCGTCGGCGGCGCTTCCTCTTCCGGCTCCGCGTTGGTCAGTTCGACATTGAGCGCCAGCGAACGCATTTCCTTGATGAGCACGTTGAAGCTCTCCGGAATGCCCGACTCGAAGGTGTCGTCGCCGCGCACGATCGACTCATAGACCTTGGTGCGGCCGGCGACGTCGTCCGACTTCACGGTCAGCATTTCCTGTAGCGTGTAGGCGGCGCCGTAGGCTTCAAGCGCCCAGACCTCCATTTCGCCGAAACGCTGGCCGCCGAACTGTGCCTTGCCGCCCAGCGGCTGCTGGGTGACGAGCGAGTAGGGGCCGATCGAGCGCGCGTGGATCTTGTCGTCGACGAGGTGATGCAGCTTCAGCATGTAAATGTAGCCGACAGTCACCTTGCGGTCGAAGGTCTCGCCGGTGCGTCCGTCGAAGAGCGTCACTTGGCCGGACGAAGACAATCCCGCCTTCTCCAGCAGGTCGACGATGTCCTTCTCATGCGCGCCGTCAAAGACCGGCGTCGCGATCGGCACGCCGCGCTTCAGATCCTTGCCGACTTCGACGAGGCTCGGCTCGTCAAGCGCGGCAAGCTCCCGATCGTCGCCGTAGATCTCGGTCAGCGTCTTGCGCAGAGGCTTGATGTCCTTGCTGCGATAATAGGCGTCGACCGCCTGGGCGACTTGTTTGCCGAGGCCCGCGCAGGCCCAGCCGAGATGCGTCTCCAGAATCTGTCCGACGTTCATGCGGCTCGGCACGCCAAGCGGATTGAGCACGATGTCCACCGGCGTGCCGTCCTCGAGGAAGGGCATGTCTTCCTGCGGCACGATGCGCGAGACCACGCCCTTGTTGCCGTGACGGCCGGCCATCTTGTCGCCGGGCTGAATTTTGCGCTTCACCGCGACGAAGACCTTGACCATCTTCATCACGCCGGGCGGCAGTTCGTCGCCGCGCTGCAATTTCTCGACCTTGTCGAGGAAGCGGTTTTCCAGCCCCTTCTTCGACTCGTCATATTGTTTGCGCACGGCTTCGATTGACGCCATCAGCGCGTCGTCTTCGACGACGAAGGTCCACCACTGCGAGCGGGGATACTCGTCGAGGATCGCCTGGGTCAGCTTCTCGCCCTTCTTGAAGGACTTCGGGCCGGCGACGGCGGTCTTGCCGATCAGCGTCTCGGCGAGGCGCGCATAGACGTTGCGGTCGAGGATGGCGAGTTCGTCGTCGCGGTCCTTGGCGAGACGCTCGATCTCCTCGCGCTCGATCGCCTGGGCGCGCTCGTCCTTCTCGACGCCGTGGCGGTTGAAGACGCGCACTTCGACGATGGTGCCCTGAACGCCCGGCGGCACGCGCAGCGACGTATCGCGCACATCCGAAGCTTTTTCGCCGAAAATGGCGCGCAGAAGTTTCTCTTCCGGCGTCATCGGGCTTTCGCCCTTGGGCGTGATCTTGCCGACGAGAATGTCGCCCGCCTGCACCTCGGCGCCGATATAGACGATGCCCGCCTCGTCGAGATTCTTCAGCGTCTCTTCGGAGACGTTGGGAATATCGCGCGTGATCTCTTCCGGACCGAGCTTGGTGTCGCGCGCCATCACCTCGAATTCGTCGATGTGAATCGAGGTGAACACGTCGTCCTTGACGATGCGTTCGTTGAGGAGGATCGAGTCCTCGAAGTTGTATCCGTTCCACGGCATGAAGGCGACGAGCACATTGCGTCCGAGCGCCAGATCGCCGAGGTCCGTCGACGGGCCGTCGGCGATGATGTCGCCCCTTTGCACCAGATCGCCGACGCGAACGAGCGGCTTCTGGTTGATGCAGGTCGACTGGTTCGAGCGCTGGAACTTCATCAGCCGATAGATGTCGACGCCGGGCTTGCCCGGATCGAGCTCCTCGGTCGCGCGGACGACGATACGGGTCGCGTCGATCTGGTCGACCACGCCGGTACGGCGCGCCGAGATCGCGGCGCCCGAGTCGCGCGCGACGATCGGCTCCATGCCGGTGCCGACGAGCGGCGCGTCGGCCTTGACCAGCGGCACCGCCTGACGCTGCATGTTCGAGCCCATCAGCGCGCGGTTGGCGTCGTCGTTCTCAAGGAACGGGATCAGCGCCGCGGCCACCGAGACGAGCTGCTTGGGCGACACGTCCATCGCGTCGACCTTCTCGCGCGGCACGAGCATCACGTCGCCGGCGTGACGGCAGAGCACGAGGTCTTCCGTCAGATTGCCGTCCTTGTCGACAGGCGCGTTTGCCTGAGCGACGTGATATTTCGCCTCTTCCATCGCCGACAAATACGCGACTTCGCCCGTCACCTTGCTGTCGCGCACGCGGCGGTAAGGCGCTTCGATGAAGCCGTATTTATTGACGCGCGCGAAGGTCGCAAGCGAATTGATCAGTCCGATGTTGGGACCTTCCGGAGTCTCGATCGGGCAGATGCGGCCGTAATGCGTCGGGTGCACGTCGCGCACTTCGAAGCCCGCCCTTTCGCGGGTAAGTCCGCCCGGACCAAGCGCCGAGAGACGTCGCTTATGCGTGATCTCCGACAGCGGATTGGTCTGGTCCATGAACTGCGAGAGCTGCGACGAGCCGAAGAACTCGCGGACCGCCGCCGCCGCCGGCTTGGCGTTGATCAGGTCCTGCGGCATGACCGTGTCGATATCGACTGACGACATGCGCTCCTTGATGGCGCGCTCCATGCGCAGCAGACCGAGGCGATACTGATTTTCCATCAGCTCGCCGACCGAACGCACGCGGCGGTTGCCGAGGTGGTCGATGTCGTCAATTTCGCCGCGGCCGTCGCGCAGGTCGACGAGCGCCCGCACCACCGCGACGATATCCTCGCGGCGCAGCGTGCGCGTCGTGTCCGGCGCGTCGAGATCGAGACGCATGTTCATCTTGACGCGGCCGACGGCCGAGAGATCGTAACGCTCCGGATCGAAGAACAGCGAATGGAACATGGCTTCGGCCGTGTCCATCGTCGGCGGTTCGCCCGGACGCATGACGCGATAGATGTCGAACAGCGCTTCTTCGCGACTGGAATTCTTGTCGACCGCGAGCGTATTCCGGATGTAAGGGCCGACATTGATGTGGTCGATGTCGAGCACCGGCAGTTCGTCGAAGCCTTTTTCGATCAGCGACGGCAGCGTCTTGGCGGTGATTTCGTCGCCGGCTTCGGCGAAGATCTCGCCGGTGGCGGGATCGAAGAGGTCCTGCGCGAGATATTGTCCGTAGAGCTCCTCAGGCGAGACGCGGATCGCCTTGACGCCTTTTTCGGCGAGCTGACGGGCGGCGCGCACGGCGAGCTTCTTGCCGGCTTCGAGAATGACCTGGCCGGTGTCGGCGTCGATCATGTCGGCGACGGCCTTCACGCCCTTGATGCGCTCGGCGTCGAACGGCATGCGCCAGTTCTCGCCGTCCTGCGTGTAGAGGATCGTCTTGTAGAAGGTCGACAGAATCGTTTCGCCGTCGAGGCCGAGCGCAAACAGAAGCGACGTCACCGGAATTTTGCGGCGACGGTCGATGCGCGCATAGACGATGTCCTTGGCGTCGAATTCGATGTCGAGCCACGACCCGCGATAGGGAATGATTCGGGCGGCGAACAGCAGCTTGCCCGAAGAATGGCTCTTGCCCTTATCGTGGTCGAAGAACACGCCCGGCGAGCGATGCATCTGCGAGACGATGACGCGTTCGGTGCCGTTGACGATAAAGGTGCCGTTCGACGTCATGAAGGGCATGTCGCCCATGTAGACGTCCTGCTCCTTGATGTCCTTGACCGACTTCGCCTGCGTGTCGGGATCGACATCGAACACGATGAGCCGCAGAGTCACTTTGAGCGGCGCGGCGTAGGTCATGCCGCGCTGGCGGCATTCGTCGACGTCATATTTGGGCGCTTCGAATTCGTAGCGCACGAATTCGAGCAGGGAGACCTGCGAAAAGTCGGAGATCGGAAAGACGGACTTGAAGACGGCCTGCAGCCCCTCGTCGGGACGGCCGCCCTTCGGCTCGTCGACAAGAAGGAACTGATCGTAGGAGGCCTTCTGGACCTCGATCAGATTGGGCATTTCCGCGGCTTCGCGAATATGTCCGAAGAATTTGCGGATGCGCTTGCGACCGGTGAACTTTCTCGCCGACGTCTGAGCCATGTCGCCTTTCGAGCCTCTTTCTTCGTGAGGGCCGACCGTCCCGCTGCGAGAGGTCCTTTTGCCCGTCGGCGTTCTTCATCGCGGCGTAGGTCCCGCGTTCGTGAGCGCCTTCTTGTTGTTGGCCGCAGCCCCGGCTTGCCGGGACTGCGGCGATCGCAGCGCCGCGAAAAAACGCGGCGGCAAAACTTAGGTGAGATCGACCTTGGCGCCGACCTTTTCGAGGGCGGCCTTGATCTTCTCGGCTTCTTCCTTGCTCGCGCCTTCCTTGAGGGGCTTCGGCGCGCCTTCGACCAGGTCCTTGGCTTCCTTCAGGCCGAGGCCGGTGATCGCGCGGACCTCCTTGATGACCTCGATCTTCTTCTCGCCGGCCGCGGCCAGGATCACGTTGAACTCGGTCTTCTCCTCGGCGGCCGGGGCGGCGGCGGCGCCAGCGCCAGGAGCGGCGGCGACGGCGACAGCCGCTGCAGCCGACACGCCCCACTTCTCTTCAAGCATCTTGGCGAGCTCAGCCGCTTCGAGAACGGTAAGCGCCGAGAGGTCTTCGACGATCTTTTCCAGATTTGCCATGATTGACGTCCTTTGAATTTGGTTCTGCGTGATGGCCTCTTAGGCCGCGTCTCGTTTGGCGTAAGCCCCGAACACGCGCGCGAGCTTGGCGGCCGGCGCGGTGGAGAGCTGAGCGATCTTGGTCGCGGGCGCCTGGATGAGGCCCACGAGCTTGCCGCGCAGTTCATCGAGGGACGGCATCGTCGCAAGCGACTTGACGCTGTCCGGATTCAGGGCAGTCTTGCCCATGGCGCCGCCGAGGATGACAAATTTGTTGTGATCCTTGGCGAAGGCCACGGCGACTTTCGGCGCCGCCACCGGATCGTCCGAATAGGCGATCAGGGTCGGCCCCTTGAGCAGGGGCGCGATAGAGGCGACGTCGGCGCCATCGAGAGCGATCTTGGCGAGGCGGTTCTTGGCGACCTGGACCGTTGCGCCAGCGTTGCGGGCCTGCTTGCGCAGGTTCTGCAGCTGGGCCACGGTCAGGCCGGAGTAGTGGGCGACGACGACGACGCCAGTCTTCGAAAAGACTTCGCGCAACGCCGCGACCGCTTCCTGTTTCTCCGCTCTGTCCACGGTTGCTCTCTCTGAACTGGCGGGAAAACCCCGCCGGTTGCGACATGCCGCCCGCTTGCGGCGAGCGGCGCCGTAGATCCTGTCCCCGTCGCGGCGAGCCGCGGCGGTTGAAGGGGCGCGAACCAAATTCGAAGGACGCTTGCAGGGCGAGCCGCTTGCGCCATTAAAATTCCGGTTTCCCCGTCTATGCAGGCCGCCTTGGGGATGACGGATCTCCGTCCTCCTTCTGGCCGATTGAGCCGCTTTAGGGCCTAAACCCCTTGCGCGCGCCGGCAGTCTCGGACAGGACATGGCCGGACAGGACACGAGGTTGAACCCCCGGGTCCTCCGGCCTATCCGCCGCCTTTTCCTAAGTCCTTGAAGCGACTTCGGTTAAGGCGGAAGCTCAAATCTGAAAACGGGGCCGCAGGTCGATTGGCCAGCCCCGGAGGGCCTTATTTAAGGGGGACTGAACGGTTTGCCAAGGGGAAAAACCATGTTTTTCGCTCAATTCAGCGACTTCTCCGCCGGCGCTATCTACCCCGCGGCGTGAACTCCATCCTCATCCGGCCGCCGCGCCCGTAAGACGCCTGCGCGCCGCCGTAGCGCGGCCGAGGACGATAGGCGCTGCCGCCTGAGCCGCCATGCGCGCCTTCGCTCGCCATGCCGGGGTAGGTCGCGCCGTGCTGGCCGCGCGTTGGCCCGAAGGAGGCGAGGCAACGGTTATAGGCGTCGGCCTCCTGAATTTTCTCGCAGTCGGCGATCGATCCTGGCGCGGCGAGGGCGGGAACGGCGAGGAGGAGACTCACCAGCAGCGCCATCACAAGGCCGTCATTGCGAGGAGCGCAGCGACGACGCAATCCAGCGGCAGCGCCGCGGTTCTGGATTGCTTCGCTTCGCTCGCAATGACGACCCACGCGATGGCCGTCGGTCATCCTCTCAGCGTCGCGCCGCATTTCTTTGCCGCCTCCGAAACGATTTTCTGCGCCACCGCCTCGATTTCCGCGTCGGTCAGCGTCTTTTCGCGCGGCTGCAGGGTGACGGCAAGGCCGATCGATTTTTTGCCCTCCGGAACGCCTTTTCCCTCATAGAGGTCGAATACGGCGACATCGGCGATCAAGGTCCGGTCGGCCCCCTGCGCCGCTTTCACCAGATCGCCGGCCGGACTGGCGCGATCGACGATGAAGGCGAAATCGCGCGAGACCGGTTGGAGATCGGAAATCTCCAGCTTCGGCTTGATTTTCGTCGGCTTCGGCTTGGGCGCGGGGAGGGCGTCGAGAATGATCTCGAAAGCTGCGACCGGCCCCTCGACGTCCATGGTTTTCAGCGCGCGCGGATGCAATTCGCCGAAATGACCGACGATCGTCTTTGGCCCGAATTGCAGCGTCGCCGAGCGGCCGGGATGAAACCATGCCGGTCCGCCTGGAACGATCTGCAAGCCGCCGGTCGCGACGCCGAGCGCGCCAAGCAGCGCTATCGCGTCTTCCTTTGCGTCGAAGGCGCTGGCCTCATGCGCCGACGCCGACCAGTGACGCCCGGCGCCGGCGAGTCCGCGCCGCACGCCCGCAGCCGCAAGGCGCTGGCCGGTTTCCGCGGCGTCGAGGAAAATCTGGCCGACCTCGAAGAGGTTCTGATCGCCGAGGCCGCGCGCTGCGTTGCGCCCCGCGGCGGCCACGAGACCGGGGAGCAGGCTCGGCCGCATGTCGGAAAGATCGGCGGCGATCGGATTGGCGAGCGCCAGCGCCGGCTTGCCGCCGCCAAAGGCCTCCGCCTGCTCCTTGGAGACGAAGGACCAGGTCACCGCCTCGACAAGGCCCTGGCCGGCGAGCGCGCGGCGGGAGTTGCGCGCGCGCTTCTGCATCATGGTCAGCGCCGGCGGCGCGACGCCGTCGGCGCGGGGCAGCGGCGTCGACGGCACATTGTCGACGCCGATCATCCGCACGACTTCCTCGACGATGTCGGCCTTGCTCTCGATGTCCGGGCGCCATGTCGGGACGGCGATGCGCGCGTCGGCGTCGCCGCGCTTCTCGACGCTAAAGCCGAGACGTTCGAGAATCATGGTCGCTTGCGCAGGCTCAACGTCGATTCCGGCGAGCCGCTTGATCTCGCCCCAGGGGAAATCGATGACGCGCGGCGCGCGTGGAACCACCCCGGCGAGCGCGAGCTCCGACGGCTCGCCGCCGCAAAATTCGAGCACGAGCTGCGTCGCGAGTTCGATGCCCGGCAGCGCAAAGGCCGGATCGACGCCGCGCTCGAAGCGATATCGCGCATCGGTGACGATGCCGAGCTTGCGGCCGGTGTGGGCGATATTCATCGGGTCCCACAGCGCCGTCTCGATCAGCACGTCGGTTGTCGATTCGTCGCAGCCCGACGCTTCGCCGCCCATGACGCCCGCAAGCGATTCAGGCCCGTTATCGTCGCAGATGACGACCATGCTCTCATCGAGTTCATAGGTCCGTCCGTCGAGCGCAAGCAGCGTCTCGGCCTTCTTCGCGCGGCGCACGACAAGATCGCCCTTCACCTTTTTCGCGTCGAAGACATGGAGCGGGCGGGCGCGGTCGAAGGTGAGGAAATTGGTGATGTCGACCAGCGCATTGATCGGGCGAAGGCCGATTTCGCGCAAGCGCGCCTGCAGCCAGGCGGGGCTTGGTCCATTCTTGACGCCGCGCACCAAGCGCAGGCCGAAGAAGGGTGCGAGATGCTTGTCTTCTTCTTTAAAATCGAGCGTCACGCCGACGGGGCAGGGGAATTTGCCCTCGACCGGCAGAATGTCTTTTGTCTTGAGGACGCCGAGCTCCGCCGCGGCAAGATCGCGCGCGATTCCATAGACGCCGGCGGCGTCGGGCCGGTTCGGCGTCAGATTGATTTCGATGATTGGATCGTCGAGTCCGGCCCATTGCGCGTAAGAGGCGCCGACCGGCGCGTCTTCGGGCAGATCGATGATCCCTTCGTGATCGTTGGAAAGTTCGAGTTCGGCCGAGGAACAGAGCATGCCGAGCGACTCGACGCCGCGGATGACGCCCTTGCCGAGCGTGATCTTCTTGCCGGGGATGTATGTTCCTGGCGCCGAAAAGACGCTCTTCATGCCGGTGCGGGCGTTGGGCGCGCCGCAGACGACCTGCACAGGCGCGCCGCTTCCCGTATCGACAGTGCAGACGCGCAAACGGTCGGCGTTGGGATGCGGCTTCGCCTCGATCACTTTCGCGATAGTGAAGTCTTTGAGCTGCGCGGCGGGGTCATGCACATGCTCGACTTCGAGGCCGATGCGCGTCAGCGTTTCGACGATCTCGCTAAGCGAGGCCGATGTGTCGAGATGTTCCTTGAGCCAGGAGAGGGTCAATTTCATATGGCGGCTTTAATGTTGCGCGGCGCTGCGATCTCCCGCACGTCATGCCCGCGCTTGTCGCGGGCATCCACGCCGTGAGGCTGCGGAGTGATGAAAGTGAGCGGCGCCATTTTTGTCTCTTGTCTCTATTACTGTGCTTCTTCGCGTGGATGGCCGGGACAAGCCCGGCCATGACGCGGAGAGATTGTCGTTAACTGCTCAACCCTCCCGCCAGCGACGGGAAGTCGAGCGGCCTGAACCCATAATGCTCCAGCCAGCGCGTATCGGCGTCGAAAAAGGCGCGCAGGTCCGACATGCCATATTTCAGCATCGCCAGCCGGTCGACGCCGACGCCGAAGGCGAAGCCCTGATAGCGGTCGGGATCGATGCCGCAATTCCTGAGCACGTTGGGGTGCACCATGCCGCAGCCCAAAATCTCCATCCAGTCTTCGCCCTCGCCGAAGCGGATTTCACCGCCCTGGCGCCGGCATTGAACGTCGACCTCCATCGACGGTTCGGTGAAGGGGAAGAAGGAGGGACGAAAGCGCAGTTTCACGCCCTTCACTTCGAAGAAGCTCTTCAAAAATTCTTCGAGAGTCCATTTGAGATGCCCAAGATGCGTGATCTCGTCGATGACGAGGCCCTCGATCTGATGGAACATCGGCGTATGGGTCTGGTCGAAATCGCAGCGATAGACCCGGCCCGGACAGATGACCCGGATCGGCGGCTTCTGCGCCAGCATGGTGCGCACCTGCACCGGGCTCGTATGAGTCCGCAGCAGCCGCTTCTCGCCGCCTTCCGGCGCGAGGAAAAACGTGTCCTGCATTTCCCGCGCGGGATGGCCTTCGGGGAAATTGAGCTTGGTGAAATTATAATCGTCGCTTTCGATGTCCGGCCCTTCGGCGACGGCGAAGCCCATATCGGCGAAAATGATCGAGAGTTCGTCCGTGACCTGCGAAATCGGGTGAATGCGCCCGCGCTCCAGCGGGCTGGCCGGCGCCGGCAAGGTCATGTCGAGAGTCTCAGCTGCAAGCCGAGCGTCGAGCGCCGCGCCCGCAAGCGACTCGCGTCGCGCGGCGATGGCTTCGGCGGCCCTGTCCTTCAGCGCGTTGATTTTCGCGCCCTCGGTCTTGCGGTCCTCGGGCGACATTTTGCCCAGGCTCGCGAGCAGCGCCGAAATCGCGCCCTTCTTGCCGAGCGCGGCAAGACGCACGGCTTCGAGCGCCGCTTCGTCGGCGGCTTCATCGATCTGGCGCAGCGTATCTTCTTCGAGTTTGGCGATGTCGGTCATGGCGGTTTCGATTTTCGCGAAGGCCATTGCGTCCTCATCCTGAGGAGCCCGCGCCCAAGCCGGCTTGCCCGACTTGGGCGCGGGCGTCTCGAAGGACGAGGACGCAGAGCGCGTCCTATGCCCTCGTGCTTCGAGACGGCTCCTGCGGAGCCTCCTCAGCATGAGGGCATAGAATGAGCCGTTCGCGCCGGGAGTTCTTGCGCCGCGTTCTGCCACGCGGGGGGCGTTCTGTCGAGAACGCGATCGAGTCCAATGTTTCGAGCGCGCCTTGTGCGAAAAACCGGATTCCACTTTTTCGCAGCGCGCTCTACGGCGTGGCGCGGGGCCGGTGGGTGAAAATCTGCGCCAGCGCCGAAGAGACGACGCGGGAGCCGACGTCATCGGCGCGGCTGGTCAGGACGATCGGAACGCGCGCGCCGAGCACCAGCCCCGCCGTGTCGGCGCCGCCAAGGAAGACGAGCTGCTTGGCCAGAATATTGCCGGCCTCGAGATCGGGCGCGACGAGAATGTCGGCGTCGCCGGCGACCGCGGACTTGATCTGCTTGGCGTCGGCGGCTTCGCGTGAAATGGCGTTGTCGAAGGCGAGCGGCCCGTCGAGTTCGGCGCCGGCGATCTGGCCGCGGTCCGCCATTTTGCAGAGCGCCGCCGCCTCGATGGTCGAAGGGATTTTGCCTTCGACCGTCTCCACCGCCGACAGCAGCGCCACCTTGGGACGTTCGATGCCGATCGCATGCGCGAGGTCGACGGCGTTGCGCACGATGTCCCGCTTGATGTCGAGAGTCGGCGCGATGTTGATCGCGGCGTCGGTGACGAGCAGCAGCTTGGGATAGGTTGGCGCATCGATGACGAAGACATGGCTGATCCGCCGCTCGGTTCGCAGCCCGGCGCCGTCGCGCACGACGGCGGTCATCACCTCGTCGGTATGCAGCGCGCCTTTCATCAGCGCGTGCAGACGGCCGCGGCGCACGAGCTCAACCGCTTCATCGACGGCGGCGTGGCTATGCGGGGCGTCGACGATTTCGATCCCATCCAGAGAGACGCCGCTCGTACGCGCGGCCGCCTCGATTTTCGCCCGAGGTCCAATAAAGGTTGGGACGATCAGGCCTTTGTCGCGGGCGGCGATCGCGCCTTCGATCGAACGGGCGTCGCAAGGATGGATGACGCCCATGCGAATGGGCGGCAACGCCCGCGCCCGGCGCACCAGCGCATCGAGCAGCGCGCCGCGCGCGCGGGCCTGAGCCACCATGGACCAGGGCGGGCGCGACGTCGCCATCGGTTCACACCCTGGGCTCTGGCTCATGCGCTTCTCCTTTGCTCACATCGGCGGATCGCGGGCGACGCGATCGACAAAGAATTTTGTCGCGCGCGCCCAGGACTGATCATTATCGCCGCGAAAATCGAAGCCTTGATGATAAATCATTTCGCCCGTCGAGGCGCGCGCGATTGAAACGGCCATGCTGAGAATCAGCGTGCTGACCTTATTGACGACGCCGGTGAGCACGAGATTGGCGCCGGCCTTCGTGGCAAGCGACGCTTCGCAGCCATTGCAGGTGCGAATGTATGTCCGCTTGAGGATCGCGTCGAGATCCGCCGCAATCGGCGCCCGATCGACGACGTCATAGACCCCTCGGGCGGCGAGCCCAGCAGCGATGTCGTCCCGCGCACGCGCCAGTCTTTTCGCATGTTCGGCGCTTTGATCGACAGGCTCGTTCGACGTGTCGATCAATTCGAAATCTAGAACGAGCAGACGCCGTCGTGGCTCTTGCGACGATGCGGATGCGGCTCGAAACAGAGGCAGGAGCAGGCCGAAGACGAGCAGCCTGCGGCGCCCGATCATCGCGCCTTGGCCCCATATTTATGTAGATGCGCGCCATGGGCCGAGAGCCAGGCTTCGGCGCGATCCGTCTCGCCGCAAAGCCGCCGCGTCAATTTCCAAAATCGCGGCGAGTGATCGAGATGGACCAGATGCGCCACCTCATGGGCGGCGAGATAGTCGAGGACGAAGGACGGCGCCATGATAAGCCGCCAAGAAAAATTGAGCGAGCCGGATGCGGAGCACGATCCCCATCGGCTGATCGGATCGCGAAGGCCGACGCCCCGCGGCGGCAGGCTCAGGGCGGCGGTATGGCGCGCGACCGCCTCCTCAAGGTCATTGCGCGCTTCGCGCTTGAAATGATCCTGAACGCGCCGATGGACATGCGCCGCCTGACCGGCGACGCAGAGCGCGAATGGAACCTCGGAGTCGTCACGAGGCTCGATCCAGGTGACGCCGCGGCGTTCCGGATGGTGGGCGATCATGTGATCGACGCCGCGCAGCGGCGTGACCGAACCGTGCGCGAAGGGAATGGTTTCGGGCAATCTGTTGAGCCGCGCCGCGATCCAGGCGGCGTGGCGCTGGGCGAAATCGCGAGCGTCCCGCAATGACGCCCGCTGCGGCATGGTCAGCACCGCGTCGCGCGCGGCGAAGCGCACCCGCAACGTAAATCGACGCGCGTTCTGCGACCTGCGCAGAGCGACGAGAATCGTTTCACCCGCGTGAACTAATGTGAGAGTCGACGCGCCGCTCGGCGCCGGTCCTTCGCGCAGGAGTCGCAGCATGACTCACATGCTAGCGCAAAGGCCATGTGAGTCGCGAGTTCGAAAATTGCGGGCAAGCAAAATTTTTTGCTTGCAGGGCTCTCCGCGCGGCTCTTCGGTTGTCGACGACGACGGTTAGAGATAGCGCTGAAGATCGCGCACAGCTTCGGCTGGGCGACGCGCCACGTTGAACGTGGAGACAAAGCGGCCGTTCTTGTCCATCAGGTAAACGACGGTGGTGTGGTCGACGGAATAATCTTCGTCCTTGCCGCCCGCGCGCTTCGAGAAGATTCGATATTCGCGCAGCACCGGATCGATCGAAGCGCGCGGCCCGGTGACGCCAATGATGCGCGGATCGAAATTGGAAAGATAATCTTTGAGCGTCTCGGCGGTGTCTCGCTCGGGATCGACGGTGACGAACATCGCGCCGACCTTCGCATCGGGCCCCATCGCCCGCAGGATCTCCGACATTTCGAAGAGCGTCGTATGGCAAATGTCGGGGCAGTGCGTATAGCCGAAGAAGACCAGGAAGGGACGCCCGAGGAAATCCTGTTCGGTCACCTGCTGCCCGGTGTGCGCCGTAAGCTGAAACGGCCCGCCGATCGACTCCGTCGACGTCGTCGGCCTGCCGCTGGTGAAGTAAACGAAGGCGGCGAAGATCGCCGCGAAGACGGCGCCGACGCCGATCAGCAGCGGCTTTGACATGCTTGGTCCGCTCGCGGATTGCGCGCTCTTTGCGCCGCGCTTCAATCCTTTTGCGCCACTCTTCGATCCGTTGGCCATGTTGCGTTTCCTGCGATTGTTATCATGGGCGGCGCGTCGCCGCAGCGGCTCCGTCGGGCGGGCCGGAATAGTCAGTCCGCGAAAACTATATGGGCGTCATTGCACAAGTCCACGTCGCCCGAATCTTTCGCGTCGTCGAACGCCCAGCGCGCCTCAAAACGACAGCCCTTCGCGCCGGTGATCGGAAATTGCGCATGGCCGCCCGCGGCGAGCGGCTCGTCGATCTTGCCGACGATGGTTTCCGGGGTCCTGTCTCTCGCCGCCATAACGATCTCGAAGCTTTTCAACGGCACGAGACGCTGGTTCTCCAGGCTGACGGCCTGCGCCAGCTTCGACGGAGCTGGTCGCGTTTTCGTCGCGCCGTCCGCCTGCAGGACGCCGACGGCGGCGATGACGCCGCTCATCGCCAAGCGTAGCTTCATTGAACGTTCTCCCGGGCCGAGAACTTATCCCGCCGGTCGGCGTTCGCCAAGCGCTGCCGACGCCTCAGCAGGTCCGAACCGCCGGAGACATGCGCACGCCGCCGCGATGGTGTAGCTTGCCGTATTCCGATTCCCAAATTGCGAAAGCGCTTCACCATGAGCGACACTCCAAGCGCGATTCCCGGCAAGATACTCGTCGGCGCAAGGGTAGAGGGCGGGAAGCCGCGCGATTATCGCTACCTTACGCTGGCGCTGGGCAATCGTCACGGCTTGATCGCGGGCGCAACCGGCGGCGGGAAGACCGTCTCCTTGCAGCTTCTTGCCGAGGGCTTCTCCAACGCTGGGACCTCGGTCTTTCTCGCCGACGTCAAAGGCGATCTCGCCGGACTATCGCAGCCGGGCGATGGAAAGCCGGCCTTCGTGGCGCGGGCCAAGGAGATTGGCGTCGCCTATGAGCCGGACCGCTTCCCTGTCGTCTTTTGGGATGTTCTCGGCGAACAGGGGCACCCTGTTCGGGCCTCGATATCCGCCATGGGTCCGCTGCTTCTGTCGCGTCTGCTCGATCTCAACGACATCCAAGAGGGCGTTCTCAATGTGGTTTTCAAGGCGGCGGACGAGCAGGGCCTGCTGCTGCTCGATCTGAAGGATCTGCGCGCGATGCTTGTGCATGTCGCCGAGAACGCCGCGACATACAGGGCGCAATATGGAAATATCGCCTCGGCGAGCGTCGGCGCCATTCAGCGGCAACTTCTGGTGCTGGAATCACAGGGCGGCGACAAATTTTTCGGCGAGCCGGCGCTCGACATCATGGATTTTCTGCGGATCGATCGCGACGGACGCGGGGTGATCAATATTGTCGCCGCAGACAAATTGATGCGCGCGCCGCGGCTTTACGCGACTTTTCTTCTTTGGATGCTTTCGGAACTGTTCGAGACGCTGCCGGAGGTGGGCGACCTCGACAAGCCTAAACTCGTCTTCTTTTTCGACGAGGCGCATCTCCTCTTCAATGATGCCCCGAAGGCGCTGCTTGCCGCGATCGAACAGGTCGTGCGGCTCATACGCTCGAAAGGCGTCGGGGTCTATTTCATCACGCAAAGTCCTCTAGACGTGCCGGACACGGTGCTCGGCCAGCTCGGCAACCGCATTCAACATGTGCTGCGCGCTTTCACTCCGCGCGATCAGAAGGCGGTGCGCGCGGCCGCGGAGACCTTTCGCGACAATCGCAGCTTAGAAGAAGCCGAGGCGATCATGCAGCTCGGCGTGGGCGAAGCGCTGGTGTCGATGCTCGACGCCAAGGGAACGCCTGAGGTCGTCGAACGAACGCTGATCGCGCCGCCGTCCGCGCGCGTCGGGCCGATATCGCCGCAGGAGCGCGCGGCGATCATGGCGGCGAGCCCTTTCGCCGGAAGGTACGACACGATGGTCGACCGCGAATCCGCCTTCGAAAGGCTAGAGGCGCGCGCCGGGAAGGGCGGCGCGGCAGGCGGCGGTCTGCTCGGGACTCTCGGCGGCATATTAGGCGGAATTTTCGGCAAGGGCGACAGGAAGCGCATGTCGCCGGCGGAACTTGCCGCGCGCAGCGCAATTCAGTCGGCGGCGCGGTCCGCCGGCACGCAGATCGCCCGCCAAATTCTGCGTGGCGTGCTCGGCGGGATGTCGAAGTAGCCGCTGATGGACGCGTCGCGTCGTTGCAATCAATTTTTGGAAGGCCCTTGAGCGAGCATAAGCGTCGCCATGAAGTCAACGCGGTATTTTTCTGAGCAGGTCTTGCGCAAACGTCCCTACATCGACGAGGCGATGTGCGAAGGCGTGGTGGCTGCGTCGCTAAAACATACGGTTCAGCAGGACAGCAGGGTGCGCCATTGGGGAACGGTGATTGATACACGCGATGGAAAAGAGCGTAAATTGAGGGTCGTCACCCTCGACGATGGCGAAACGCTGCACAACTTTTTTTTTGACCGAGATTTCTGGAAAGACGCGCCATGAAGCTCCACTACTACCCAGAAACGGACAGTCTTTATATCGAGTTGAAGTCTTCGCCCGGATCTGAAACGTGCGAAATCATTTCCGGCGTCAATGTCGATCTCGACGAAGCGGGGGGGATGTCCCGCTTGATGTTGAAAAGCGGAAATCGGCGTTGCTGGCCTGAATGCTATGCGGCTTTCGCGGTTTGAGCAAGATGCTCGTTCGATGGGACGGCGTTCGCCATGCGCTTTGCGAGC
>VGEB01000016.1 GCA_016869435.1 Alphaproteobacteria bacterium
CTGCGCGGCGCCCGTTCGAGCGCGCGCCTTGCTCCGTCAAAATGCGGTTATGGGGTTCTCTTCGGCGTCGAGGACGGTCGACTGCGCCTCGCTGAACACCAGTTCGGCCGGGCTGAACAAAACCTTTCCTGATTACGCCTGAACGTCAGCCAGCTTTAGGAGGCGGTATGGCATTGGCGCGGTTGTGAGGGCGACGACGGCGAGGCGTGGGATCATCTCTTCGAGCTTGTATCTTCTGTTGAAGCGATATTCGAACTCGGCGAGATAACGCGGGACGTGCTTTTGGCGGACGGCTCGATAGGTTCCGACCAACGCGGCTTTGATGTTTCCCAGCGCGGTGTTGACCCATTTGAAAGCCGGCGTCTTTGCGGCCTTGGCGCCGGAGCCCGTGACGATCGCCGTGTGCCTGCATCCGGCGTCGGCGAGGGCGCAAAAACACGCCAGCCCATCGGAGACGACCTCGGCGTCGCTTTCGAGCGCAGCGCGGGCGAGCTTGGCGACCGCGAATTTGCTGAACGCCTTGACGCGGCGCAGGATGATCCGGTCCGGCTTGCCGCCCTCCGTCGTCTCGACCGCGGCGACGAAGGGCGTCTTGCCCTTGGCGCCGCGCCCGCGCCGGCCGGGACGTTCGCCGCCGACATAAGCGTCGTCCATCTGCACCTTGCCCTTCAGGCGCTTGGTGGCGTTGCGCTCCAACATGACCTGTTTGAGCTTGTGCTTCATCATCCACGCCGCGGTTTGGGTGACGCCGAGCCGTCGAGAAAGCTCGATGCTGGAGATTCCCTTCTTGGACTGGGTGAGCAGATAGATCGCCTTGAACCACACGCGCAGCGGCAGTTTGCTGGCGGCGAAGACGGTTCCGGCGCGCACCGAGGTCTGCTTGCGGCAGGCGTTGCATTGGAACAGCTTGCGCGCCCCGCGCCTTACGACGCAATGCGCGCTCCCGCCGCAATCCGGACATTCGAAACCATTCGGCCAGCGCCATTCGACCAGCGCCGCGTGGCATTGCTCCTCGCTCCCATAGGATTTGTCGAAATCGGCCTCGGACAGGCCTTTTTGAAATTGCACCTTGTTGCGCGCCATGGCCGATCCCTCCCAAAAACAATATGTTCCTTGTTTGTTCTCGCTCAAAATCTCGGCTGACGCAAGCGCGTAATCAGGAAACCTTTTTGCCGTCCTTTACGAACTCATCAAACCCGCGCGGGATCGCCGAAAAAACGCCGTTCTTCAAAAAATCGTCGGTTTCGTAACAAGACTCCGGCCTGCCGTTCGACGCCGTCGCAAGATAGTCCTGAAAGCTCAGGCGCGTCGCCTTTGCCTTCCGCCGCGCCGCCCAATTGGCCTGGCACCGGAAGAGCTTGGGAAAAAGCATGGGGCCAGCGTCGTCATCGAGAACGTCGACTTCATTTTTCCTCGGCTCGATGAGATCGAAATCGAACGCGTCGATCTTGCTCGAAAGCAATTTCCACACGCCGCGCTTTTCGTCGCGTGCCTTCGCCGCGCGTTCGATAAAAGCTTCAATCTCCGCGTCGCTCATCGACGAATAGAAGGTCGGGAAGGCCCATCCCCCCTCGACAAGCCAATGATTGAGATTCACGACCTTTGCGCCGTCGTCGATTTCGATGTCGCCGACGAAGCGGCCATAAGCGTCGAAGACCTCGTTAGGCGTATCGACGCGCGTGACGGCGCGGCTCGGAATTTTGTCGCCAAATCCCCTAAGAAAGTCGCTTAAAGCCTTCGTCGCCGTCGCCCCGAAAAATTGCCGATATTCGGCCAAGAGGTCGCGAAACGCCTCGATCTGCTTTTCGGCGAGCCCTTTCTTTTCGCTCGATGACAAGGCGGCGGGCCGATAGTGCAATTCCGGCGCGTCGATCCCCTGAAGGCGAATGGTGAGCCTGCCGTTGCGAATGGCCTTGTTCCTGCCGCGCCCCCTCACCACTGCGTCGTCGAAAACCTTCGTCGTGACGAAGGGACTCTGGTCGCCGCGTCTGAACTGAATTGAATCATCCGCAACATCAAGAAGGAGCTTTGTCGTGTCCGCGTCGGACCTGCCGGTCGGCCAGAACTGGCTCACGTCGAGACTGCCGACGGCTTTAAGAGTGCCTGAACTCATTGCACCTCCCTCCTATAATTTCAAACAATGATCGACCTTCGGATGCCTGAATGGGGCGACGATCCGTCCTTGAATATCGTGGCGAAAAATATCGCGGCGAACCCCAAAAAAATTGGGAAATCAACCTGTCATGTCAATGTGACCGTTCTGCGTCGCCTTCCAGACGCCACATTTCGTTGAGCGCGTATCGATCCGTCATCCCGGCGATATAGTCGGCGACCACCACCGCCCGCTCGGCGCCTTGCAGGGCGGCGGCCTGCGCCGCCCATTCGGAAGGCATCAGCTCGGGCCGCTCGAAAAAGGCCGGAAACAGCCGCGAGATCGCGTCGCGCGCGCGCTCCCAGACGCCCATGATCTTTTCGTGCCGATACATATTCGCGAAGAGAAAACTCTTGATGTCGCGCTGCGCCTCTTCCATCGGCGGCGAGAGGCCGACGAGAGCTTCGCCCGCCCCCCGCACGTCTTCGGCGCTCACCGGCGCGACCCGCGCAAGCCGGCGCAGCGATTCGCCGATGGCGTCCTCGACGAAGGCGGTGATGACCCGGCGCACGAGTTCGTGGATGACGCGCCCGCGTTCGAGCCCCGGATGTTTCTCGCGAATATGCGCCAGAAGGCCCGCGATGAAAGGCGCTCGCGCAATTTCGTCGAGCGAGAACAAATCGGCGCGCAGCCCGTCGTCGATGTCATGGCCGATATAGGCGATGTCGTCGGCCTGCGCCGCGGCCTGCGCCTCTACGCTGGCGTAGGTTGCGAGATCGAGCGGAAAGATCGCGTCGAACTGCGCGATGTAACGCGGCAGCGGGCGACCATGCGCCACGGCCACCCTTGGCTCCTCATCCTGAGGAGCGGCCCGCAAGTCGGGTTTGCCCGACTTGCGAATTTGAATGTCGATCTCGGGCAAGCCCGAGATCGAAGGCGGCGTCTCGAAGGACGAGGAGCCGGCGGGCGGGCGCGCGATCCCTTCCCTCGTCCTTCGAGACGCGGGCTTCGCCCGCTCCTCAGGCTGAGGGAGAGAAGGATGGTGAGCGGCATCGCGCCCCAGCAGCGGACCATTGTGCTTGGCGATGCCTTCGAGCGTCTCCCACGTCAGATCGAGGCCGTCGTAGCGGGCATAACGGCGCTCCAGCAGCGTCACCACCCGCAGGGCCTGGGCGTTGTGATCGAATCCGCCATAGGGCGCCATGCAGGCTTCGAGGGCGCCCTCGCCTGCATGACCAAAGGGCGTGTGGCCGAGGTCATGGGCGAGCGCCACGGCCTCGGCGAGGTCCTCGTCGACCCGCAAGGCGCGGGCGAGCGCGCGGGCGATCTGCCCGACCTCGATCGTATGGGTCAGCCTGGTGCGGAAATGATCGCCGTCGAGCGGCACGAAGACCTGCGTCTTATGCGCGAGCCGGCGGAAGGCGGTGCTATGAATAATTCGGTCGCGGTCGCGCTGGAATTCGCTGCGCGTCGGCGACGGCGCCTCCGGATATAGCCGCCCGCGCGAGCGCGTCGCGTCGCTGGCGTATGTTGCAAGAGGGCCGCGAACCGCCACATTGCGCTCCTTTCATTGAAAGGCCTCAGGTTTGGACCTATCTTGCGGCAGGAAGCATATCCCGCAAAGCGCCGGCGCGGCGCAGAACTGGATATGCCGAAATTCGTTTTTCGGGGCTGAGTTTCGATGGCGCGACTGCGCTTGAACCGCGCTGTAACGCGCCACGGTCCGCGCAGGCAAGTGAGACAGGCAAGTGAGACAGGCAAGTGACGGAGAAAGAGGGATGACCACGCCGGCAAGCGATATCGCGCTCACCGAACAGGCGGCGCGGCGCATTCACGCCATCCTCGCCAATGAGTCGCCCGGCGCGGTGTTTCGCATTTCGGTCGAGGGCGGCGGCTGCTCGGGCTTCCAATATCAATTCGCCGTGGACCCGGCGCCGAGCGAAGAGGACGCGCTCGTCGAGCATGCCGGCGCGCGCGTCGCAATCGACCCTTCCTCCCTGGGCTTTCTCGCCGGCGCGAAAATCGACTTCGTCGACGATCTGATGGGACAGTCCTTCCGCATCGACAATCCCAACGCCGTCGCCTCCTGCGGCTGCGGCACGAGTTTTTCGGTCTGACGCCAAAGCTTCGGTTCCGCGCGCGGCGCGCTCTATGGCGTCGCCGGCTCTTCCGCATTTTCGGAGTTTAGCCTTGGACGCGCTCTTCATCGGCCACGCCTATATCGACGTCACCATGCGCGCCGATCGCCTGCCGACCGGCGATCAGAAGAAGCTGGCGCGCGACTATGCGGTGAGCTTCGGCGGCAACGCCGTCACCGCCGGCTTCGCCTGCGCCAAGCTCGGCCATCCCATCGGCCTGCTGACGACGCTCGCGCCCGATTGGCTCGGCCACATGTTCATGGACATGGCCCAAACCTATGGGATCCATGTTCATCCGCGCCGGGTGGCGCGCTCGTCGCTCTCCTTCGTCTGGCCCAATGACGGCAAACGCGCCATCCTGCGCGCGCGCGACGACACTTATCTGCAGGCGTTTCCACGGCTCGACATTTCGCAAGCGCGCCTTCTCCATCTCGACGGGCATATGGCCGACGCCGCGCTGCATTACGCCAGGGCGGCGCGGGCGCAGGGCGTGCTGGTTTCGCTTGATGGCGGCGCGCTGCGTCCCTGCATCGAGGAGCTGACGGGCTATGTCGACGTCGCGATCGTCGCCGAAAAGCTCTGCGAGCAGATGTCGCTCTCCGAGATCGACATGCTCGGCTGGTTGAAATCCAAGGGCTGCCGAATCGGCGGCGTGACGACCGGCGAAAAGGGCATGTTGTGGTACGACGAGGACGGCGAGGTTTTGCGGATGCCGTCTCTCGCCGTGCCGCACGACCTCATCGTCGACACTTCGGGCGCCGGCGACGTTTTCCATGGCGCCTATTGCGCGTCCTATCTGGAGCGACCGGATGCGCCCTGGCGCGCGCATTTCGAATTCGCCCGCGCGGCCTCGGCGCATAAAATCCAGCATCTCGGCAATGAGGCGGGACTGCCCTCGCCCGACGACGTCGCCGCCGCGCTCGCGGCCTTCGCCCCGGCCGACGCGTTGAGCCCGGCGTGAGACATCGTGCGCGATGGAAATTGGCGCGCAGTCCGAGGAGAATTATGCACAACAGGCCGCTTGACGGCGTTTACGGCGGACTTGGCAAATCGTTGCCCGGCCTGTATAGGCGGGACCGCATTCCCCGATAGCTCAGCTGGTAGAGCACGCGACTGTTAATCGCTAGGTCGTAGGTTCGAGTCCTACTCGGGGAGCCATAAAATCAATTGCATACGATCATTTCGGTGGCGGGCGTTCAGGCTTTAATGGGGGCCTTTGGACAACGGTCTGGACAATAGCTTCAGGCCTCGCCCAGCGTTCCGCGCGCCACTATCCCTCCTGGATGCAGCAGCACCCGACCCCGGCGTCGATCGCCGATCTGAGCGCTGAGCGGCGTCCCGAGCGCGCGCGTATGGCGAGCGCTCAAACCGCGCCAGCCAGCGCCATGGAGTCGTGGCGTTCGACTCCCTCGGCGCGCCCACGGGCGTCACACTCATAGATCTGCCGAAGACACGGCGCTTCGCTTGCCGGGAATGCGGCGTGAAGGAGGTTCAGGTCTTGCTCGATTGGCCGCCGTATCGGCCACAGCGCGAGCGTCAACCCGATGTCGATCTGACGCACCACTTTGGTTCGCGAGGGCAGTTGACGCAGCGCCGCGCCGATCTAATTTTTAAGCGTAGACTTGAAATTGGGGGAGAAAAGAATGAGCAGGCGCCTGAAGACCGCTTTGTTCGGGACTCTTTGCGGAGCGTTTTTCTTTGCTGCGACTACGCCGGGTTTGGCGGGACCAATGAGTCCCTCGCTCCCGCCGGAAGATTTTGGGTCGACGTCCTTCGTCCAGAAGATCGCCAGAATTAGGCCAGGCGCCACACACACCCACCTGAGGGCAAGCGGTGCTTAAAATGGACTCGGCGTTTTAGCTCTACCCATGGCCTGGGCCAGCTCCGCTGCGTGCATTGGAAATAGCGATAGCGTCGGCTCGGCGACGACCATCGTCGGGCCGACCAAATGTATGGATGAGCCAGTTCCACGACCGCATGCCGGCGGCGCACTGCGCGGCTCCATCGCACGGCCCCGAATGCTCGCCGCCGTCTTGACCCGACCGCCAAGGCGGCGAGACTGGCGTCGGTCGGCCGCGCGGCGCCGGCGGATTCAAGAGAGCTGCGCTTATGCGATCGCATGAGTTTCGGCAGCGCCAAGCTCCAACGAACCAAACCCGCCTCCGCCAATCCCCGCGCGTGCGCTATCGCCACTGGATATTCAAGCTGCCTCTCGCGCGGAAGTATCGCGGCATGGTGATGGGACGCACGATCCTCTTCAAGGGAGACGAGTCCGACGTCTCGCCGACGCTTTTGCGGCATGAGCTCATTCATCAGGAGCAGATCGACCGGCACGGGATCGCGCGCTTCTATCTCATCTATCTGCGCGACTATCTCGTGAACCTTTGGCGGTTGCGCGATCACGACGCCGCCTACCGTAATATCCCCTTCGAGAAGGAGGCGTTCGAACGCCAGAACGAAGGCGGAAAGGACATTGACCGACGGATGTGATCCGCCGATGTATTCGACCCCAAGCGCCGGTCGAGCGTAGCCGAGCGACCGGGGCGTTTCAGGAGGCATCGTTGCAGGCGCCGGAACTCGCCGTGTCGCAGTGGTTCAATACGCCGGCGCCGATCACGCTGGCGGGCATGCGCGGCCGGGTCGTCCTGCTGCACGCCTTTCAGATGCTCTGTCCCGGCTGCGTCGCCCATGGCACGCCGCAGGCGCAGCGCGCTCATGCGCTCTTTCGCAGTTCCGATCTTGCCGTCGTCGGCCTGCATACGGTTTTCGAACATCACGCGGCGATGACGCCGGTGTCGCTCGAAGCCTTCATCCAAGAAAATCGGCTGACCTTTCCGATCGGCGTCGATCAGCCGGCGGCAGAGGGACCAATTCCCGTCACCATGGCGCGCTATGAGATGCGCGGAACGCCGACCGCGATCCTCATTGGCCGCGACGGGCGCGTGCGTCACCATGGATTTGGACAAGAGGACGACATGGCGCTCGGCGCCATCATCGGCGCGCTGCTCGCCGAACCGGCGCCCTGATCCCTATTCGGCGCGCCGTTCGATCTCTTCCATGTCGTCGTCAGTCAATCCGAAATGATGGCCGATCTCATGCACGAGCACATGAGTGACGATCGCTTCGAGCGTGTCTTCGCTGTCCGCCCAATAGTCGAGTATCGGCCGTCGATAGAGCCAGATCATATTCGGCGGCTCGCCCGTCTCGGAAAGATACGCGCCCCGCGTCAAGCCGCGACCGCGAAAGAGACCAAGTAGATCGAATTCGCTTTCGCACTGCATGTCGTCGAGCGTTTCGTTGTCGGGAAAATCCTCGACGCGAATGACGAGACCTTCGCAGAGCCGCGTGAAGCGTTTCGGCAAAGCGGCATAGGCGGCGTCGGCGAGCGCTTCGATTTCCGCAAGCGTCGGCGCTCGATGCCGGCGCCACTCCTGTTCAGTCATCGTCACATCACGTTGCGCGCAAAACCGCGCGGCTGCGCCGGAACAATCGGCGGGATTCAATGTTCAAACAAGGATCATTATGAGAGGAGACAGTCATGACCAGACTGTTGATCGCCGCGCTTGCGCTTGGCGCAGCCGGCTTCGTGAACTCCGCGTTTTCGGCACCTGCCGCCGCCCGACTTACGCCGGGCTCCGGCATTGCGCAAAAGGTCGACGACGTCGCCCGGGACAGGGAAGACGAGTCCAGCCGCCGCAACGGCAGGGGCGATTGGTGGGGCCATGGCGTTCCGTCCTGGCGGGACACGCGCCCCTGGAGCGATGACGAGTGGCGCCGCGACCCCAATTGGAACGATAACAGCGGAGACGATGGCGACTGACGTCATGTGGTTGCGCGCGTCGCTTTCGTATTGTTGAAAACGGCTGGCGGCAGTGCGGCGACTCACGCTTCCGCCTACTGCCAGCTACGTACGTCGACGAAGCGGCCGGCGATCGCCGCCGCCGCCGCCATCGCCGGCGAAACCAGATGCGTGCGGCCTTTAAAACCCTGGCGCCCTTCGAAATTGCGGTTGGACGTCGAGGCGCAACGTTCTCCGGGCGCGAGACGGTCGGGATTCATCGCAAGGCACATGGAGCAGCCGGGCTCGCGCCATTCGAAGCCGGCGGCGAGAAATATCTTGTCCAGACCTTCCGCTTCGGCCTGCGCCTTCACCAGACCGGAGCCCGGCACCACCATCGCGTTGACGCGCTCGGCGACCTTCTTGCCTTCAATCATGCGCGCCGCGGCGCGCAGATCTTCGATGCGGCCATTGGTGCAGGAGCCGATGAAGACGCGGTCGATCTCGATGTCGGTCATCCGCTCGCCGCCCTTGAGGCCCATATAGTCGAGCGCGCGTTCGATCGCCGCGCGCTTCTGCGGCGTCTTGGCGCTGTCCGGCTTCGGCACGAAGCCGTCGATCGTCGCCACGTCTTCAGGCGACGTGCCCCAGGTCACGATCGGCGGCAGCTTGCCGGCGTCGAGCCTGATAATCTTGTCGAACTGCGCGCCTTCGTCGGAATAGAGCGTCTCCCAGTAGTTGCACGCCATGTCGAAGGCTTCGCCCTTCGGACCTTTTGGACGATCCTTGAGATAGGCGAAAGTTTTCTCGTCCGGCGCGACGAGGCCGGCGCGGGCGCCGCCTTCAATCGACATGTTGCAGACGGTCATGCGGCCTTCCATCGAAAGGTCGCGGATCGCTTCGCCCGCATATTCGATCACATGTCCGGTGCCGCCGGCCGTGCCGATCTCGCCGATGATCGCGAGGATGATGTCTTTGGCCGTGGTGCCGTCGGCGAGCTTGCCGTCGACCTGGACCAGCATATTGGCGGCTTTCTTTTGGATCAGCGTCTGCGTCGCGAGCACATGCTCGACTTCCGACGTGCCGATGCCATGGGCGAGCGCGCCAAAGGCGCCGTGAGTCGACGTGTGGCTGTCTCCGCACACGATCGTCATGCCGGGCAGCGTGAAGCCCTGCTCCGGCCCGATAATATGCACGACGCCCTGACGCTTATCGTGCTCGTTGAAATATTCGACGCCGAATTCCTTGGCGTTGATCGCGAGCTGCTCGACCTGCGCCTTGCTCTCCGGGTCTTCGATCGGCAAGGAGCGGTCAGTCGTCGGCACATTGTGGTCGACGACGGCGAGAATCCGTTCCGGCGCGCGCACCGAACGACCGGCCATGCGCAGGCCTTCGAACGCCTGCGGGCTCGTCACTTCGTGGATGAGATGGCGATCGATATAAAGAAGGCATGCGCCGTCGTCCTGACGGTCGACGACATGGTCGTCCCAAATCTTGTCATAGAGCGTGCGGGGCGCTGCGTTCGATGCCATGTCTTGCCGTTTTCCTTATGTCCCTGCTCTCCCCTCGATGGGAGCGTCGCATCGCAGAGCAATGCGCGGCGGGCGAAATTCCGCGATCTCGGGGCGGTCGTCCCTCACGCGCGGCCGAGCCGCGCCCCCCCAGGGGAAAGTGAGATTCATTCCTATTGAATTGAGGGTTTTCTACCCGTAACGCAAGCGCCATGAAAGAGCGTTCGCGGCGCAGCCCCTGTCCGAGGCCCTGGTGAGCCTGCCGTCCCCGGAGCTTCCGGCGCCGCTTGCGGCGGCGATCGAAACGAGGCTCGAAGGCCGAGCGCAAGCCGCGCTGCGCGAAAGCGCGCGGCTGCTGTCGGCAGGCTATCGCGCGCGCAAGCCGACGGTTGAGACGATCCGCGACGAGACCGACGCCCTGGCCTATGCGGCGACGCGGATGCCGGCGACCTATGCCGCGATCGTAACGGCGCTCGGACGGCTCGAGGCGGAATGCCCCGATTTTGCGCCGACGCGGATGCTCGATGTCGGTTGCGGCCTTGGCGCCGCCGCCTGCGCCGCCTCGACCTTATGGCCCAGCGTCGCAAAGATCGCGCTCCTGGACCGCAGCGCGCTGTTCTTGCGTCTCGCCGGCGGGCTGATGAAGGAGGGTGGCGCGCACGCTGCGATCGAGGCCGTCGAGGCTGACTTCGCTGAGTCGCGCCAGATTGCGAACGCCCCATTCGACCTCGTCGTCATCGGCTATGCGCTTACCGAGATTGCCGACGCCAAGCTGCCGGCCGTCGTCGATCGACTCTGGGCGCTCGCCAGCGGCGCGCTCGTCATTGTCGAGCCGGGGACGCCACGCGACCATGCCCGGCTCATGGGGATTCGGAGCCGGCTCGTCGCGCTTGGCGCGAACATCATCGCGCCCTGTCCGCACCAGGCCCCCTGCCCTTTGCCGGCGCATGACTGGTGCCATTTCTCGGTCCGCCTGGCCCGGCGGCGCGCGCACCGGCTGATCAAAGGCGCGGACGCGCCCTTTGAGGACGAAAAATTCGCCTATCTCGCCGTCGGACGATTCGGAGCGGCCACTCCCGCTTCGGCGCGCATCATCGGCCCGCCACGCGCCGGCAAAGCGGGAATTTCGCTCAAGCTCTGCGCCGATAAAGCATTCCGCGAGACATTCATTCCCAAGCGCGACAAGCCGCGCTACGAACAGATTCGAAGAAAGGATTGGGGCGATCCGCTGCGCGCCCCGGCGGAGGAATTTTGATGAAACAGCCACGTCCGAGGGTTGCGCCCTATTTGACCGTCAGCCCCGCCGCCGCCGCGATCGCATTTTATACTGGCGCCTTCGACGCCAAGCAGCGGGCGCTCATGCCGTCGGTCGACGGGCTGCGCATCGCCCACTGCGAACTCCTGATCAACGGCGGCTCGGTGATGCTCGCCGACGTTTTCCCGGAATTCGGCCAGACCCGCGTGCCGATGCCTGGCGAGCATTCGACCATTTCCATCAGTTTGGAATATGACAAGGCGCAGGAGGTCGACGACATCTGTTCCCGCGTGACCAAGCTCGGCGGCAAGATCGAGACGGCGCCGACCAATTCCTTCTGGGGAACGCGCTATGCTTCCTTGCGCGACCCCTTCGGCCACCGCTGGATCCTCAACGCCCCGCTGGAGAGCTAAACAAAAACCGCCCGAAGCCTTTCAGCTGCGGACGGCGGCGCTTCGTTCCTTTGGACCGGCTTTATTCGCCTGAGGCCTTGGCCTTGGTCTCGACGCGCTCGGCGATGCGGGCGGACTTGCCGCGGCGGTCGCGCAGATAATAGAGCTTGGCGCGGCGCACCTTGCCACGGCGCACGAGCTTGACGGAGTCGATCAGCGGTCCGTGAATTGGGAATACGCGCTCGACGCCCTCGCCGTAGGAAATCTTCCGGACCGTGAAGCTCTCATTGAGGCCCGAGCCCTGGCGGGAGATAACGACGCCCTCATAGGCCTGAACGCGGGTGCGCTCGCCTTCCTTCACCTTGACGTTGACGACCACCGTATCGCCCGGCCGAAATTCCGGGATTTTCTTGGCCTCGATGAGCTTGGCGGCGTGTTCCGCCTCGAGCTGCTCGATAATGTTCATGACCTAAACTCCTGCCGTTTCGTCTTAGCTCCAGGGCCGACGAGCGTTTCGGGACGCTGTTCTAGTTGAGGCCCGGTCCATAGCGGAAAGGGTGCCGCTTGTCGAGCCGTCCGGCGGCGCGCCAGAAAGGACAATCGTCACAGACATTGCCGATAAACGTCTTATATACTCGCCCCGGGGGCGCTGGCGTTTCAAGCGAAGATGGAGAGACGCGCATGACCCAGCAGGAAGAGCGGCTTATTGAAGCCCCGCAGGCCGGCGTAGCGGCGGCAGCTGCCGAAGGCCGGCGGCGACTGGAAGATTTCACCGAGGCGCGAGACGAGATCTGGGACCGTCTGCAGGACGCCAATCGCGTCTGGGTGGAGCGCATGCAGCAGGAAGCGGCCCTGACGGCGGAACTTGCCTCCAAGCTGACGGCGTCGCGCTCCTTCTCGGACACCGCGACCGCTCTCCAGGACTGGACGAGCAAACACGTCGAAATGACGACAGAGGACACGCGCCGCCTTTTCGCCGACGCGCAGCAGATGTTCAAACTCGGGGCGTGCTTCTGGTCAAATTCCGCCCAGATTCCAAGTCCCGAAACCGCGCCAAGGTTTGCGTCATAGCACGCGAAGCGGAAGCCCTTGATGCTTCCGCATCCTTCGCAGAGCGTTCAGAGACGAGCCCGCCGAAGGTCTGCGAAGCGCGCGCCAAAAGCCGATGGGCGATTTGGCGCGCGCCCATGCTTGCCAAGATATTTCGAAAGTTTAATCGCCCGCGCTTGCGCTTAGGACTTGGCGTCGTTTTGTAGCGGGGCCATATGTCTTGCGCCGCGCTTCAAAGGGGCGGCGACGATGGAGAAACCTATGTCACCGGAAGAACGCCAACTTATCGCTGGTCTGTTCGAGCGCACGAAGGGCGCCGCCTCGACGCCGCGCGACCAGGAGGCGGAAACCTTCATCAACGAACAGATCAAGGCTCAGCCGGCAGCGCCCTATCTCCTGGCGCAGACCGTGATCGTGCAGGACCAGGCGCTGCAGGGCGCGAATGCGCGAATCGAGGAGCTCGAAGCCCGGGTGCAAGAGCTTGAGTCGAAGCCTGCAGGCGGGTTCCTCGGCGGCCTGTTCGGGGGCGGTCCCCGGCCCGCGCCGCAGCGCCCGGCGCCGCAGCAAGCCCGTCCCGACGGCCCCTGGGGCCAGCAGCCGGGCATGAATCCGGTGGCCGGCGGATACGCGCCGCAGGGATGGGGTCAGCAGCAGCCCCCCGTTTCTGACGGGGGCGGCTTCCTGAAGGGCGCGCTCGGCACCGCCGCAGGCGTCGCGGGAGGCGTGCTGCTTGCCGACGGCATCCGCAGCCTCTTCACCCATGGCGCCGGCTATGGCGGAATGGCGAACCTCGGCATCGGCTCGGGTTTCACGCCGGCCGGCGGCGACACGATCATCAACAATTACTATGGCGACCAGTCAGGGGTCGGCGACGCGGGCTATGATGCCGGCTATGACGACGCCGGAGGGACACAGGACGCCGACTATAGCGACCCTGGCTTCGACGACGGCGGCGGCTTCGACAGCGGCGGCGACGGCGGCTTCGACGTCTAACGAGATTTGGCTCCCGGCTCGCAAGGGCCGGGAGTTCTTGCATCTGGCGCCCTGTGCGCCAGCGCACCGCGAACCCCTCGAAGGCGCTCTAGGGTCCGATCGTCCGCTAAGGGAGCGGAGAGGCCCAGCGCCAAAACAGATCGGGGAATTCGCATGAACCGAACGACGAACGGCTTCGCCAAAACTGGCTTCGCCTCACGACCGGTGCGCGTCGCTCTCGCTATGAAGATCGCCTTTGCGATCGTCGCCGCCAATGCCGGCTTCGCCGCCGCAAAGGCGCTCTTCGTCAAGACGCCCGAACCGCGACCCTCTCGCGTCGTCGCCTACCAGTCGCCGGTCAAGCCTTTCATCCTTCCGATTGACTGGCGCGAGTCGACTGCCGTCGCCCAGTCAGATCCGACGCAGGACTGTCACGGCGTCGCCGTCGACACGGGCGAAGGCGTCCGTGGACAGACCATCCGCTTCGTATGCCGAAAGGCGCTGTAAGCCCGTTCAGGAGTTCGAACCAAGATTTGCGTTGCGCTCCGCAGGAAGGTCTCGCGACGTAGCTACGCCGTAGAAGCAAGCTGCGCCACCTGCCGGCGCAATTCGTCCTGCGCCCGCGAGAGGTTTTCGTGCGCTTGCTTGCTCCAAAGCTTTCGTGTCTCGTCGCGCCTATAAAGCCCATCTCCGCGCGCGGCGAAGGTATCGATCATCTGCAGCCGTCCCAGGCAAAACAGCGGCTCCGGCACCCAATTGTATTCGAAGCGAAGCTGCTCGAGGTTTCGCGCGAATGTGGGCCACGGCGCCCCGAGCGAGGAGAGATCGAGATCAAGAAAAAGATCGAGGTCGCGGGCGAAGCCGGGGTAATGCTCGATCCGCGCGCAAGCATCGAGATGGTTGGCCGTCGCCATGATCAGATCATGAATCGCCGCAGATTCCATATGATCGAATTTGGAGTGCCGCGCGAACAGCTCGGCGCTGGCGCGAACGTTGTCTGCGTCAGGACGAAGCAGACCGTCGCCGTCGCGCGTGACGTAAACGGCGTCGTGCCAGAAGATCGCGGCGGCGATCAGGTCTGGCCGCACGGCCAGCGCCTTAAGGTGGTCGAGCTTCGCCAGCAGATCGCCGATATGGCCCCAATCGTGATATCCGCGTTGAGGTTCGCGATAAGCAGCGTCCAGCGCCGCGAAAGCATTCGGGTCGTGACGCGATGCGATCAGGTCCCAATAAGTCTGTACCGGATTTGAGATCATGCGCGAGTAGCGATCCTGAGAGAAAACGTAACGCGTGCGATTACACGGCGGACTGCAGTCGCGCTCGGACGAGAACGTCACTTGCTCGAAAGATTCCATACCGACGACCAGTTGTCCTTCAATCCCTCCCGCGCCAGCGTCAGATATCGCTCCTCCAAGGCGCCATAGAGCGCTGGCCAAGGCTCGGAAACCGATCGAGCCAACGCCGAAGCGCGCTCGGCGGCCGCCTCGAACCGGCCCACCTCATAATCTTCGCGCATGAGATCGTGCGACTTGCGCCAGCGCACATACGAGTCGGAACCGGCCATGCCGCTGTCGCCGGCAATCGCATAAACTTGGGTCGCCTCGCTTTTTCCAACCACCCGGACCCGCCCGAGATCGAGCCAGGCGAAATCGGGCGCCGCGTCGCGAACCGCGGCTGACGCCACAATGTCGGTCTGAAAGGCCTTGCTCGCGCCTTCGAGCCTCGACGCAAGGTTCACGGCGTCGCCGAGGATCGAATAGTCGAAGCGGCGGATCGACCCCATATTGCCGACGCTGCAGGGGCCGAGATGGAGGCCCAGCCCCATCGCCGCCGGTTGGGCGTCATGGCCCGACGCCGCGGCGGCTTCGGCCCGATGCGCATTGAGCTCCATGAGCGCGTCGCGCATCTTCAGAGCCGCCAATACGGCCTTGCGCGGATGGTCGTCGATGTCGAGCGGCGCGTTCCAGAAGGCGACCACCGCGTCGCCCATGTATTTGTCGACAGTTCCTTCCTGCTCGAGGATGGCGTCGGTCATCGGCGTCAAATAATCGTTCATGAACTGCGTGAGCTCGCGCGCGCTCATGCCTTCCGAAATGCCGGAAAAGTTGCGCAGGTCCGAAAACAACACGGTCAGTTCCCGCGTCTCGCCGCCGAGCACGAGGCGTTCCGGATGTTCCGCGAGACGGTCCACGACCGCCGGTGAGACGAATTTGCCGAATGCCTGACGCACGTGTCGGCGCGCCGACGTTTCGGCGCGCCAGAGCGTGACCGCGCCGAAGAGATAGCCGCCGACGATCGCGAGGCTCGGATAGGCGGGATCGAGCAGCATGCCATGGCGATCGAATAGATAAAACGACCCGGCGAAAAGCCCAATGACTGCAAGCGGCGCCGCAGCCGCGGAGACGAGGGGCGGCGCGATGAACAGCAAGCCCATGATCAGCAGGAAGGCGAGAGCAGCGACAATGAACTCCAGACCCGGCGCCCAATCGGGGCGCGCAAGGAGCGAGCCAGAGGCGATCGATTCGACGATCTGCGCATGCACGTCGACTCCAGGAACGACCGGCTCCAGCGGAGTCGCGCGAACGTCCCCAAGACCTGTCGCCAACGCGCCAACGAAAATGATGCGCCCCTCGATTTGGTCGCGCCCCACGCGACCCTCGAGCACGTCCTTGGCGGAAATATCTCGCGCGGCGGCGCTGTGCGAATAGCGCGGCCGAACCTCTGCGTTAGGGCCCGTCGCAATTTCGAAGGCGCCGACCTTGATCGCATTCACGCCGGTCTGCTTGCCGAACGCCGTTTGCCCGCTGGCGTTTGAAGAGCGGATCACGATGCCGGACTCGCCCTGCGCGATGCGTAAGGCTTCGAGCGCCAGGGAGGGCATGATCGCCTCGCCGGCGCGCGTGACGAGCGGCACCCGGCGGACGATCTGGTCGTGATCAGGCAGCCAGTTCGTCGCGCCAAGCCCCTGTGCGGCTTGCGCAAGCTTTGGCTCCGGGCCTACCGCTCCGGCGAAGGAAGCGAGAAAAGGAGCGGGATCGTCGCCGGCGGTCGCCAGTCCCGACTTCGTCGGCAGCGGCGCAGTGACGGCGTCGGTAAGCGTGACGCCGAGCGTCGCCGGCGCCTGCGCGAGCGCCTTAGCGAATATTTGATCGCCACTGGGCGTCTTGGCGACGAGCTTCGCCACCTCGGCGCGAGCGCGCCCATCCGGGATCGCGTCCAGGAGCTGAGACGCTCCGGCCCGATCAGCCTCGGCGAATATGAAGTCGAAGGCGATCGACGCCGCGCCGAGCTCGCGCAACCGGTCGACGAGTTCGGCCAGCCGCATGCGAGGCCAAGGCCATTGCCCATATGCGCTGAGACTTTTCTCATCGACTCCGACGACCCGGGTCGGCGCCTCTGGATCATATCCGCGCGGGGCGAGACGCTGAAAGGTGTCGAAGACGAAGTTCCGCAGGTCGTCGAGCGCCCGCGGCTGAATCACGCCCCAGGGGAAAATGAGAGCCGCAGCGGCGACAAGCGCGAGAAGATAGGCGCGACGCCGCTTCAATATCTAACCTCGTATCAAGGTGGCGCCGACGCCGCAGCGCTCGTCGAGGCTGGCGAAGCCGCAGAACTGCCGGCCCCATCGAGCGCAACAGGCCCGCCTCCTTGGCCGCCGTGTCCATGGCCGCCGCCGTGACCGCCCTCGACTGGGCCGCCGCCGTGGCCGCCTTCGACTGGGCCGCCTTCACCGTGTCCGCCTTCACCGTGTCCGCCATGGCCGCCGTGGTCGCCATCGTGTCCACCATGGCCGCCATCATCGTGCTCGCAGTGGTCGTTATTTCCGTCCTGGCGCGCGGGCGTCGGCAAAGGAGCGGGCTGATTGTCGACATTGGCGCGGCTCTGCACCAGCGCATTGCCGAACCAAACCGGACCAAGCGCGTCCAACCCCGGCGGACTCACGACGTTCGGGGGTCGATCATGGCCCAGCGCAAGATGAGCCTCTTCGCTCGTCGGCTCGCGCTTGGCGCCGCCACGCTGCCTTTTGCCGCTCTCCAACGCGGCCAGGATTTCCGCGATCTTTTCCGGCGGCACAAGGAAAGGCTCCGACACCGGACCGCCGCGCGGCGCGCAAACGCCATAGCCCGCGCGCGTGAGCATCTGACCGCCGACCTCGATAGCGCCAAACTGATGGACGATCAGCGTGCCGCACGAGCCGCCGATTTGTAAAAGCGCCGTGCCGCCGCGCACGCCAATCGACGCCGTCGGGGTCCGCAGCGTTGCCCCGCCTTCGTGGCTGACCCCGCCGCCGACGAAACGCATGACGCCCTTCGCCATCGACACGCCCTGCTGGCCGCGCCCGCCGGAATAGACGAAGTCGTCAATCGTTATGGCGCTGTTGCGTCCTACGGTCATCGTCGACGTGTCGTTAAAGACGATCTGGGCGCTGCCCTCGGGACTCGTCTCAATACGTTCGCGCCGCTGCACGCCGAGACCGACCGAAAGCGAACGCTTCGCCGCGCCGGGCGGCGTGCCATGCGCGCTCTGATTCACGGCGCCCACATTGCCGACATGTTCGGCGAGCGCCGGGCCGGCGACCAGCGCCAGGGCGGTTGTTGCTGCTGCGGAGAGCTTTTTCATCGATCGTCCCCGTCAGAATTTCGCCGTCGGTCCGAAACTGACGGACAGGTTCTCAGTCTTGAAATTCTGCAAATTAGAATCGTTGCGGGCGAATTCGACGTTCCCGGCGAAGCCGAACGTCGGCGAGACCGGCAAATCGACCATCAAGCCGCCGATCCAAACGGTGTCGCGACGCGCGATGAACGGATTGATCACCGGATTGGCGGCGTCGAAGGCTAGATGCGTGAAGCGGCCGTAAGGCGCGATTGTCCATCTGCGAGGGATGATCGGAAACGGCGGATCAACCTCGAGCCGCAGCATCGCCTGAACGTCAACCTGATCTGACGACTGTTGCGGATTGCCCGCAAAGGCGCGGGTATAGGCGACGCGACTCTCGAACCGGAGATCGTTGGTTAGTCTGTACGACCCGCTCAGATAGCCGGTGACGACGTCGCCCGTCGCCAGCGTCGCCACGGTCTGGTAAGGCGACCCGCCAAAATAATTGAAGTAGCCCGGCGAGGGATTGACCCAAATCGACCGCCATTCGGCGCCCGGCTCGAACCAGAAATCAGGGTTGAGTTCGGCCCCAAAACTCATGCCCGCGCCACCGGCGTTTAGATAGTTGGTCCCGCCAAGCATGGCCAAGGCGCCGGTCAGATAAGGCTTGATTGACAGGCCCGGATAGAGATCAGGCGCGACATGGATGCGCGGCCCGATCGACCCGGCGAACAGGGCGACGCTGTATTGCGGCAGGCGAAACTGCTCGGTGGCGTAACCCGTGACCCTAGTCTCGAGTTGGTCGCCGCGCGCGTTCTGAAAATCGTAATCGTGCGCCGCCTGCACCAACTGGAAGGCGTTGACGTCTGACTTTCGCGAAGCCGCCGACGCGACGCCGACGCCGCCGACCTGGAAGAGATTGTTGGTCGGAAAGAAATTGGCGTTCGATTGCGCCCGCAGACCAGTGTGAATCCTCAGATAGAGCCGGTTCGCCTGGGTGCGTTTCTCAATATCGGGCAGTTGAGCTTCGATCTGCGCGACCTGGACCGCGTCGAGACCGCCTTCGGCGAGCGCCTTGCGCAAGTGCTGGGCCGACACCTCATAGGACCCCAGCCGCGCATAGAGGAACCCAAGCTCCTTTCGGGCGCGGGCCAGATTCGGGTTGAACATCAGGATGCGTTCGAGGGCGCCAATTCCCGCCTCGTAATCGCGTAGCTCAGTCGAGAGCAGGACATAGCGATAAGTCGCTTCATAGTCCGTCGGATTATGCTGGATATAGACTGCAAGGCGTTCCTGTTCGGCGCGCTGGTCCTCCTGCGCGATCGCCGGACCGAAAAACGCGAAGGCGGCAAGCAATGCGCCAACAAACCTCATCGCTGATCCATATGCGAACATGAATGCAAGCCTCGTAAAAACTTCGGAGAAACGGTCCCCAGGCCCAGACCGTCAGCTGAACGGGAACCTGACTCATGTCGCCCGGAGCGGCAAGCTTGGCGAAGCTCGCGCATCCACGCAAAAATCGGGGCGCTTTGGCGAAGATTGTTATACAGAGCAAAGGCTTACCGCCTCTGTTGGGCAGCTGCTGCGCCCCGGCGGCGGATGAAACAAATTCGTTAGTGTTGCGCTGAAACCACAGGAGGCGCCGGCGGAGCTAGGGGCGCCGTCGCCCATGATCGGAGAGAAGGATGATTTCGCCCCCTCTCTTCGATTCCGGCGCGAGAGACGACAGATCTATCGCTCGGCGCCGGCGGGCCGAGAGAACGCGCCGGCGCGGTCGCGCGGTCGTGCGCGAATTGTCGAAAGACGCTTCGGGGGCCAGCAGCCAGCGCAAAACGATCAGCAGGTCGGCGGCGCGCCGCGCCGCGCCGATCTTCACCGCGTTTCGAATGTCGGCGACGACTCGTCCTCGCGCCGCGTCGAGCGAGACGGCGCGGCGGTATCGCGCCAGCATGTGTTGGTGCTTGTCGCTGGGGCTCACGCCCAAGACAAGCTCATGACTGCAAAGACCCGCCATTTCCGCGCAACGGCCGATCGGCATCAGTTCGGGAATCATTTGGCTTCTCCCAATCGCTTCCTTGCCGTCGAGGCTTCAGCCTCCTGCCGGCAACATAGCGACGGTAGCGCGCCGTTCATCCCCCGTTTGTGTGAGGGCGCACACGGTCATTCGGCGTCGTTAAGCGCCTCCTGAACGCGCTTCTCGAGAACCGACGGTCGAACAAGCACAAGCCCGCCCCGGATTTTTTCGGCCAAGCCCTCGTCGATCATCGCTGAGAGCTCACGGCTCACCTGTTCTCGCCGGCAGCCAATGCGCGCGGCGAGATCGTGCTGGAAGGGCGGCGGCGATACGATCGCCTGATCCGACGCGCCTTTGCGCGGCGACGACATGCGCAACAATTCGGAATAAAGCCGATGTTTGAGGTCGAGCACGGAGCGTTCGAAGAGCCGCGTATTTAGCTCCCGCACGCGCGACGTCAGCAGACGCAACAACCGCTCGCATATTTCAGGCTCGGCGAACACGATGTCCTTGAAGACGGCAGGCGGCACCAGCAAAAGTTCGGCGTTGGTCAGCGCCGTTACGTTGGCGGAGCGTTTCGCCCCGTCTATCGCCGCCATCTCGCCGAAGAATTTGCCCGGTCCGAAGTCTCCAAAAATCATTTCCTTGCCGGCGGCGGTCCGAATGAGCACGCGAACGTCGCCGCTGACGATGAAATAGACATCGGTCGAAGGATCGTCGAAGTCGAGGACCAACTCATGCTCGGCGAATCGCCTGCGCACGCACTGTCGCGCAAGCTGCTCGCCGCGACTGGGGTCGAGTCCGACAAAAAAGGGAATCCCGTCAAAAAGGGACACTTCGCTCTCCCGTTTTGGAAATTACCTCGATATTGCCGCTAAACGTCGATGTCGTCGAGGCGCAATCTGCTGGCGCGCGCCGGCTGTTCGGGCGATGATCGCAAATGCAAGCGTTCCGACTCGCGACGTTCAATCTCGAAAATCTAGACTGGTCCGCGACCAAGTCGGAGGCGTTCGCGCGCCGCACCGGCGCATTGCGCCCGCTGCTCGAAACGCTAGACGCCGATATTTTGTGCCTGCAGGAAATCCACGCGCAGCGCGTACATAAACATGGCGCGCGGCAATATATCGCGCTCGACCAGTTGCTCGCGACGACGGGTTACGAGGCTTTTCAACGGGCGACGACGGTGAGGCCGGGGGGCGGCGCCCCCGCCGACGTGCATAATCTCGCAATTCTTTCGCGATGGCCGATCCGCACGCGGCGCCAGCTCCATCATGACATCGTCGCGCGTTGGAACTGGCCGCCGCCGCGCGAGACCGACGGCTCGCGATCGGAGCCGGTGGAGATCGTCTGGGACAGGCCGCTGCTCTATGCCTCCATCGAGCTGCCCAACGGCCTTCCGCTCCACGTCGTCAATCTGCATCTGCGCGCGCCGCGAGCCATTCCTGTGGCGACGGCCCGCGGGCTGGGATCGAGCCGCGCGCAGATCGAAGGACAGTTCGTGGCGGCGCTCAAGCGCGAGGGTCAGGCTCTGGAAGCCCGGCTGTTCGTTGAAACGCTGTTCGACGCCGAACCGGAGGCGCTGATCGCGATCGCCGGCGACTTCAACGCCGACGCGCACGACGCGCCGACGAGGCTCCTTCGCGGCGGCGGTGACGAAGACGCAACAGGGTCGCGAGTTTTCGCTCCCTTGGAAGAGCGCGTCGCGCCGGGCCGGCGCTTCACCGTTATCCACGCCGGTCGCCCGACGCTGATCGACCACCTTCTGGCGTCGCCTGCCCTCGCCGTCGCCTGGCGCGAAACCACGATCTTGAACGACGGGCTTCAGGACGAGGTCTATGCAGAGGAATTTGTCGAAGCGTCGCTTCACGCGCCTGTGGTCGCTCGATTTGAGCTTGCCGCGAAGTAAACTCCCGTCCGGCATGGCAAAAAGCGCCGGCGGCCTGCTCATCCGACCGAGCGAAGAAGCGCGCGAGTCGCGCCTCGGCCTGCGTCACGGCGAAGTGAGCGGCGCGGCTGACGCCAACATGTATCAACATGACGCAGCCTTATTCGAGGGCGTGGCAGGACCCCCTTGTCCGGGGACGCGCCGCACTATTTATATGACATATCCAGATGCGGCGGCGTGCATTTTGCACCTAGCGACGGGGGAGTTCGACGCAACCTTCGGACGCGCGACGCCGGGCGGGGCGTCCGCGAGTTAGGAAAGGTCGCGTAGGTCGCCCGCGAGAAAGGATAAAGCGCCCCAGATCAAGAAAATGCCGCTAACAGGCTCGGCGTCATCTTTCGCCTTACATGATCGAACGCTGCGACAACGCGACCTGTTCGGGAAGGCGTCCGCGAAAATTGACGACATGAGCGCAACGATCTGAGGGAAGGCTCAAGAGCCCCTCAGGACTTATGTGTCAGACAACCACGCTTGGAGAAAGAACATGCAACGTCGCGAATTCATCGCTGTCGGGACCGCCGCCGTCGCCACAGCTGGCCAGGCATTTGCTCAGGCCGCCGCTCAAACGGGCAACGCCGCCAAAATGGAGGACATGCATCCAGCCCTTTATAAGGATCTGGAAAAGGCCACCGTTGAATGCGTGGCTACCGGCAATGACTGCGTTCGCCACTGTTTGGGCATGTTCGCGATGAAAGACACGAGCATGACTGAGTGTGCGGACGCCTCCCTCCAGCTTGTCGCCGCCTGCAACGCGCTCGCAACGTTGGCGGCGCTCAACTCTTCGCATGTTGGCGCGCTCGCCAAAACGGTCGCCACGATTTGCGAAGACTGCAAGAAGCAGTGCGACAAGTTTCCGAAAATCGCCGAATGCGTCGCCTGCGGCAAGGCGTGCCAAAAATGCGCCGACGAGTGCCGGAAAGTATAGCGAACGCACCGAACGAGGCCGGACGCCCATGAGGACGACGCGTTTAATTTGGAGCGTTACGGCCTGCGTCGCTATTTCCGCTGGAATTGGCGGCGCCGCAACGGGCGCGGCGGTCATGGACCCGCCGCGCTTTGTCTTGGCTCAGGCCGAAAAAACGACAGGACATGGCGAGGGCGTCGTCAGGGCGATCGACGCCGATGAGCGGCGCCTCATGATCACCCATGGACCAGTTGCCGGCCCCTTGGAAATGTCGCCCATGACGATGGCGTTTCACGTCGCGCCGAAGGTCGATCTCTCAAGCCTGTCAAAGGGTATGAAGATCAAATTCACCATCAGCCGCGACGCAAAAGGTCTTTACATCATCGAGGATGTTCAGCCGCAGACGCCTTAAACCCGCATCCGCTTGAGGCGCTATTTGCCGACGCCGTCCATGCCGATGCGGTGCATCAGATAGCACAGGCAATCCTGCTGAACCGCACGCCGGTCGACCGTCAACATCGCTGGGATCGCCGGACGGGCAAGTCTGATTTCGCCGCCGGCGTAATCGAAATAATTGACCGGCGGCAAATCGAATCCGTCGCCCGGAAGAACTTCCAGCCGCGCGTCTTCGTCGCCCAGCGCCCCGAACGAGGCGCCGGCGTCCAATTCGCTGAAATTGAGATGGTCGATGTCAGGCCGAAAGACAAAGTCCGCCGGCGTTCCGTCAAACGAGAAGCTCGCGCCGGCAGGCGGTTTGACGATGGCGCATGTGCGCAGCAACTCCACATCATGCGCAGCGGGGGGGTGGTCCGGAAGCTGGGCGATCGAAAGGCAGGCCTCGAGCAGTTGGACAGCGTGGGTCGCGCCGGCGTCGAGTCCCGACTTGCCGCATTCAACCGTGATCGCCGGGCAAATCTCCGCCAAGGCCGCCGCACAGGTGCCGCGCGGGCGCTGAAAATGCACGACGATACGCGAGAACAGCTGCGCGAGCGCGACATATTTCGCATCGAGCTTGCTGATGCAGCTGTAATGAGGATTGAAGCCGGTGTTGTTGTGGATGTCGACCGCGGCGAATGGATTGCGCTTCCTGACGTAGTCGTAAATCCAGCGCGACATATGCGCGAGCGGATCATCGGGAAACGCCGTGCCCGGCCATACCCGGTTGAAATCGCGCTGACCCGGCAGCGTCCGCAGATTCTCCGCCGCCGCTTCGACGTTGCCGATGAACAGGATGAGCGATCGGCCCAATCCGCGCGCAGCGTGACGGCGCAGCGCCTCCTGCACCGCCACGAGGCCGCTGGTTTCGTTGCCGTGCAGCAAGGTGGACACGAACAGCGGCTGCGGATCGCGACCCGGGAGGTCGAACAAGGTTGGTCGGGGCAGGATGTCCTTCAGGCGATTGGCGGGGCAGTCTAGAAATCCGTCAGGCAGCCGGTCGAGCACGGCGCAAGGCGCGTCAGTCACTTTACTCCTCATATTTCCCACTGATGGACGGGCGCGCCGCTCCGCTGGCGCTCGCAATAGGCCGCCATCAGGGCATAAAGATCGCCGCCGCGCGCCTCAAGAGCTTTTCGCTGCCAAGCTGCGCCCGTCTGGCGCGTTCGCACCCGAGCTTCGATAATGTCGAGGAAACCGTCTTCGGCGACGCCGAGGTCGCGAAGCCCTGCCCTTGCATCGGGAATGAGGCGCTCGAGCAATAGACGATCGGCGGCGATCTCCCCTTCTCCCGGCCAATCAAGCTTCGCGTCCAGGCCGAACCGCGCCGCCGCGTAAAAATTGCGTTTGGCGTCGTTGAAGTCGAGTCTTTCGGCGTCGCTGCCTCCGGTCAGGACAAGGACGCGCGCGAGACCGAGATAGAGCGCGGCATTCGCCATCATGTCGATAAAGGTCGGCCCTGCCGGCAGGATGCGGTGCTCGATGCGCAAATGCGGCGCGCCGCTCTCGTCGAAGCCGATCAGCGGGCGATTCCAACGCCAGATGACGCCATTATGCAAGCGCAGGTGCCGCATCGCCGCCGGCGGATCGTCAAAAGTCATCGGAAGTAGCGCGTCATAATCGCGCAAATTCTCCTCGAAGATTTCGATAAGAGATCGGGTTGCATAGCCCGAGCCCATCGAAACCCTGGCCGGGCCCGGCACCTTCACCGCCTGTTCAAAGAGCGGAATGCGCGTTTCCTCCCACAACGCCTTGCCGAACAGGAAGGGCGCGTTGCCGCAGGCGGCGAGTATCGGCCCGGAAGCCGCCACCGAGGCGTTGTAATAGAGATGCGCGAGATCGGCCGGCGCTTTGAGATGTATCTGAAACGACGTCGTCGCCGCCTCCAGCATCACGTCCCGATGCACGGAAGCGAGCCGGTCGCGGCCGGCGATGTTGACATGCAGCGGCTGACCGCCGCGCAGCCGCAGCACTTCCTGGTTCAGCGCATAGTATCGGTTGAGCGGCGACATATTGGCGATTGTCAGATCGGCGTCGCGGATCGTCGGCAGCGTGCCGATCAGCACGAGATTGGCGTCGAGCCGGTGGGCGACATCGTTGCAAGTCGCCCAGAGACTCGTCAGCGACTCATGCGCTCGCGTCAGCGCATCGCCTGCGAGGGGCAAAGGCGCGCAATTCAACTCGAGGTTAAATCGCGACAGCTCCGGCACGACGAGCGGGTGATTGAGGGTTTCGAGCACATCCTGATTGATCGACGAGGGCGCATAATTATGATCGACGATCCAGGTTTCGATTTCGAAACCGACCATATGGCCGTCGCGCGAAAATCCGTCTTCCTCATACAGGCGGCGGGCGATCCTGGTTTCCACCGCGAGGCGGCCCATAAACCGCGCCTTGTCGGATGGGGTGAAGCCCGTTGTCTTGATTTCTTCCCCCAAGGCTCCTCCTTCCGCCCTCACGCTTTTCACAACTGGGGACCCAACGACGCCCGGACAAACCCGTTGCGGATCACTCTAATGTAGACCGCCTGCCTTATCGATAGAGCCGGGATGGCCGGCGGGACAAGCCGCAAGCGCTGCGGTAGGTTTGCGTGACTTCGCCCGGAGCCGACCTTGCCTGACATCGCATATGTGAATGGCGCCTACCTTCCTCTCGCCGAGGCGCGCGTGTCGATTTTGGATCGCGGCTTCCTTTTCGCGGACGGAGTCTACGAAGTCGCCGCCGTCATCGGCGGAAGGCTCATCGACAATGAAGCGCATCTCTCGCGGCTCGCAAATTCGTTGCGCGAATTGGGCATCGAGAGTCCCCTTCCCATGCAGAAAATCGCCGATGTCGAGGCGGAACTCGTCGCGAGAAACGGCGTGAACGAAGGCCTCATCTATCTTCAGATCACCAGGGGCGCCGCCGGCGATCGCGACTTCGCTTTTCCCGCCGGAACGACGCCGACGCTCGTCGCCTTCGCCCAAAAGAAAATCATCGTCGCCTCATCCGCGGCTGAGACTGGCGTGAAAGTCCTCACCGTTCCTGATCTGCGCTGGGCTCGACGCGATATCAAAACCATTGCGCTGCTCGCCCAGGTGCTGGCGAAGCAGGCGGCGCTCGACGCCGGTTGTCAGGAAGCGTGGATGGTCGATCAGAACGGCCTGGTGACCGAAGGCTCGTCCTCCACCGCCTTCATCATTACCAAGGCGAACGCGATCGTGACCCGTCCGAACTCGGTCGCGATTCTTCCCGGCTGCACACGCAAGGCCGTGCAATCGCTCGCCGCGCGCGAAGGACTGACGATTGAGGAGCGCGGCTTCTCGGTCGCCGAAGCCTATGACGCGAAGGAAGCTTTTCTCACCAGCGCCTCCAATCTCGTGCTGCCTGTCGTCTCGATCGACGGCCGTCCCATCGGGTCCGGCGCGCCGGGCGCGAACAGTCGCCTGCTTCGGACGCTCTATATCGAATGGGCGACGAACCCCGGCGCGATGGGTTAGCGCTGAATTTCCAGCTCATCGTAATGGGAGCTGCGCGCCTCTTCGATCGCGAGCGCGATAATCAGGCTGAAGAGCGCGGCGGCGAGACACCAAACCGAATACCAAGCCGGTCGATTGGCGGCAAGCGCCATAAAGAAAGTGGCCAAGACCGCGACGCCGAACACACTGATCGCCCTCCGCTCCGCGAAGATCAGCGGCGTCACGGTGAGCACAAGGTAGAGAAAATCGGTCACGAGCGGCGGACGCTCGAACAAGGGATCATAGGCGAGCGAATGCCGATAGACAGATAAATCAATTCCGTCGGCGCCGGCGAGCTTCGCGATAAGATAAACTGTGAGAATGAGACCGACGCCGCCCATGTTGCGCCACACACGCCTTCGCTCCGGATCGGATTCAGCATAGGCGGCGGCGAAAGGCGTGAGCACAGGCCACACCGTAAAAGCGATCAGCGTATAGAGATAGCGAAACGGCTGGCCCACGGCCGGATCATTGCGCGTGAGCCAGACCGCCGCCTCGACGAACTGATGCGCCGAAAACACCACCGGAAACAGGGCGAACAGCAACATGCGCCTGTCGTGGCGCAACGCCTTGCAAACCATGCCGTAGCCGGCAAGTCCCAGCCCAAGCCCAGCGGTGATGCTTGCCTCAAGCGAATAGCACATGACGTCCAAGATCAAGTGATGTTGATGCTTTTAGCCATTCTAACGCCAAATTTGGCGGCGTCGAGACCTGAGCAATGCGTTCGCCGCCAATCCGCGCCCTTCGGCCGCGGAACATGTGTCCAGTAACCGCGTTCTATGACGTGAGTTCGAAAGCGGAGGTTAAAATGGGCAACCTTCTGTATTGGGCCGTCGTCTTTCTGATTGTCGCGCTCGTCGCCGCCTTTCTCGGCTTCGGCGGCGTCGCCGGCTTCGCGATGGAAGGCGCGCGCATATTGTTCTGGATCGCGCTGGTCCTGCTGGTCGTTTCAGTCGTTCTCGGCCTCGTCCGGCGCGCGTGAGCGGGCATCGCGGATCGCCGATCAAATTTGTGAGCCGACCGCTCTTCAAAAGCGGCCGGCTTAATCATGGAATGTCGTCGAGCGAACGCATCCAAGCGTCCGCGACAGAATCTGATGGCGCGCGCCAATCGCCGCGTGGCGACAGCGATCCGCCCGAACTCACTTTCGGGCCGTTCGGCAACGCCGACCGTTTGAACTGGCTTGCCTCGAAAAAGCGCTTCACGAAAACGCCGAGCCAATGTTTGATCGTCGATAGGTCGTAAGCGATCTTGTCTTTTTCCGCGATGCCTGTCGGCCATGATCCGGCGGCCGCATGCCGCCAGGCGCGCCAGGCGAGAAAAGCGATCTTCGCCGGCGCAAATCCGTATCGGGTCGCATAATAGAGGTTGAAGTCCTGCAGCGCGTAGGGCCCGATTGTTTCCTCGGTTCGCTGCGTCGTTTCGCCGGGCACGAGCTCGGGCGAAATCTCGGTCGCAAGCACATCCTCGAGCACGGCCACGGTTTCCGGGCCGAAGCGCGCGTCGCGGGCGCACCAGCGGATGAGGTGCTGGATGAGCGTCTTAGGCACCGAGGCGTTGACGTTGTAATGCGACATCTGATCGCCGACGCCGTAGGTGCACCAACCGAGCGCGAGCTCCGATAGATCGCCGGTGCCGATGACGATCGCGCCATGGCGATTGGCGAGACGAAACAGCAGCGACGTGCGGGCGCCCGCCTGCACATTCTCGTAAGTCGCGTCATAAACCGCTTCGCCGCGCGCGGCCGGGTGGTCGATATCGACGAGCATCTGCTTGCAGGCGGCGGTCACATCGATTTCCTGCGCCGTGATTCCAAGCGCCCGCATCAGCCGCCAGGCGTTGGACTTGGTGCGTTCGCTGGTGGCGAAGGCCGGCAGCGTGAAGCCCAGCACATTTTCGCGCGGCAGGCCGAGCGCACCCATCGCCGTCGCCGCCACCAGCAGCGCCTGCGTCGAATCCAGTCCGCCGGAGACGCCGATCACGACCTTTTTCAGCTGCGTGGCGCGCAGGCGCTGTGCGAGCCCATGCGACTGGATGTTGAACGCCTCGAAACATAGTTCGGCCAGTCGAGTCTCGTCGGACGGCACGAAGGGAAATCGTCCGACCTCGCGCAGAAATCCGAGATCGCGATCGCAAGTCGGGGCGAGTTCGAAAGGGATGCGGCGAAAGCGCGTCGCGCCCTGCTCGACGTCGGCGCAGGCCCCGAATGTCCCTTGCCGCATCCGCTCGGCGAGAAGACGACCGATGTCGATGTCGGCGAGCGTCAATTGCGGTTCGTCCGAAAAGCGCGGCGCCTTGGCGAGAACGTCGCCCTTTTCGCAGATCAGCGCTTCGCCGTCCCAGGCGAGGTCGGTCGTCGACTCGCCCTGCCCCGCCGCCGAATAGAGATAGGCGGCAAGGCAGCGCGCCGAATGCGCCGCACAGAGCGTCTCGCGATACTCTGATTTGCCGACAATCGCGTTCGACGCCGAGAGGTTGAGCAATACGGTCGCGCCCGCGAGCGCCGCGCGCGCCGAAGGCGGTATTGGAACCCACACGTCCTCGCAGATTTCCATATGGATGACGAGGCCGCGGAAGTCCGTCGCTGCGAGGAGCGTATCGGAGCCGAAGGGCGCAGTTTGTCCGGCGATCTCGATCTCTTCATCGGCGATGAAAGCGCCGGAAGAAAAGTGCCGCTGTTCGTAAAATTCGCGATAGTTCGGCAGATAGACCTTCGGCGTCACGGCGAGGACGCGGCCGCGCAGAATCGCGACGGCGCAATTGTAGAGGCGGCCGCGATGGCGCAGCGGCGCGCCGACAATGATCAGCGGATGAATGCCGGATGACGCCTCGATAAGTTCGGCGAGCGCCGCTTCGACGGCGTCGAGCAGCGCCCCCTGATGCAGGAGATCGTCGATCGCATAGGAGGACAGTCCCAATTCGGGGAACAGCACGAGCGAGGCGCCCTGCTTGTCAGCGTCCCGCGCCAGTTCGATCGTCCGCGACACGTTGAACGCCGGATCGGCGACTCTGACCCTTGGCGTCGCTACGGCGACGCGAACGAAGCCATGCGTGTGCAGACAGTAGAAAGGGTGGGTCATGAAGTCCGCCTGCGCCGCCGAGTTTGCGAGCGGAGCGCTCGTCCGCAGTGATAATGCAAGACGCCCGCAAGAAAGTCACACGCCAGGGTCGACTGCCTTAGCGGGCGCACAATTGGCTCAAGAGGCGAGTTTAGCGCGTTCATCGGCAATTCCGGCGAAGCCATTCCTCCAACTGCTCAAAACGAAATGCTCCGCTATCGTGGAGGGCGGAAATGAATGTCCATGCTTCGTCGGTAGTCGCCTTAAGCGAAACCCCGTTGATAGCGAGAAAAGTGAACATGGCCGCGAAGGCGACACGCTTGTTCCCGTCGGCGAAAGCATGGTTCTGCGAAAGGCTTTCCCACAGCGCGGCCGCTTGCACGATCACGTCGACGTAATAGCCGGTTTGTGGACGATATCTAGTTCCATCTTGATAAATCAAGATATGCTCAAATAGAAAAGGGCGGGGTCTCCCCCGCCCTCTCAAAACTGCCTGCCCGACGCCTCAATGCGCCAGGATCGCCAGCATCAGCAGCGCGACGATATTGGTGATCTTGATCGCCGGATTCACCGCGGGGCCGGCGGTGTCCTTGTAAGGGTCGCCGACCGTGTCGCCGGTCACCGCCGCCTTATGGGCGTCGGAGCCCTTCTCGTGCTTGACGCCGGCCTCGTCGACGAATCCGTCCTCGAAGGATTTCTTGGCGTTGTCCCAGGCGCCGCCGCCCGACGTCATCGAAATCGCGACGAAGAGGCCGTTCACGATCACGCCCAAAAGCAGCGCGCCAAGCGCAGCAAAGGCGTTGGCCTTGCCGCCGAGAATCCAGGCGACGACGAAGGCGACGATCGGCGCCAGCACCGGCAAGAGCGACGGAACGATCATCTCCTTGATCGCCGCCTGGGTCAGCATGTCGACGGCGCGGCCGTAATCCGGCCGATCCGTGCCCGCCATGATGCCGGGCTTTTCCTTGAACTGCCGGCGCACCTCGACGACGACCGAGCCGGCGGCGCGTCCCACCGCCGTCATGGCGATGCCGCCGAAGAGATAGGGGATGAGGCCGCCGAAGATGAGGCCAGCCACGACGTAGGGGTTCGAGAGGTCGAAATCGACCTTGTCGATGCCCTTGAAGAAGGGCACGCCCGCTTCGATGAAATGCTTCAGATCGTTCGTGTAGGCGGCGAAGAGCACCAGCGCGCCAAGGCCCGCCGAACCGATGGCGTAACCCTTGGTCACCGCCTTTGTGGTGTTGCCGACCGCGTCGAGCGCGTCGGTGTTGCGGCGTACCTCCTTCGGCAGGCCGGACATTTCGGCGATGCCGCCGGCGTTGTCGGTGACCGGGCCGAAAGCGTCGAGCGCGACGATCATGCCGGCGAGACCCAGCATCGTCGTCACGGCGATCGCGGTGCCGTAGAGGCCGCCGAGTTCGTATGAAAGAATGATGCCGAGAACGATGACGAGCGCCGGCGCCGCGGTCGATTCAAGCGACACCGCGAGGCCCTGGATGACGTTCGTGCCATGTCCAGTCACCGACGCCTGCGCGATCGACACCACCGGACGCTTGCCGGTGCCGGTGTAATATTCGGTGATGTAGACGATGGCGCCGGTGACGATCAGGCCCAGAACGCCCGAGAGGAACAAGCCGTAGCCGTGAATCGCTTCGCCATTCACCTTGCCGACTTCGCCCCAGCCGACGGTGACGGTCGTCGCCAGGAACAGGCCGGCGACTGACAGCACGCCGGTGGCGATCAGGCCCTTGTAAAGCGCGCCCATGATCGAATCGTCGATGCCGAGCTGCTTGAAATAGGGCGCGGCGAATTTGCCCCATTCGGTGTCGTCGTCGCCGAGTTTGACGAAATAAGTGCCGGCGATCGAGGTGAGGATCGACAGGCCGCCGATCGCCAGCGGATAGATCATCGCCGACGCCAGCCCTTCCTGGCCGGCGAAGAAGATCGAGGCGAGCACCATGGTGGCGACAACCGTCACCGCATAGGTCTCGAAGAGGTCGGCCGCCATGCCGGCGCAATCGCCGACATTGTCGCCTACGTTATCGGCGATCGTCGCCGGGTTGCGCGGATCATCCTCGGGAATGCCGGCTTCGACCTTGCCGACGAGATCGGCGCCGACATCGGCGCCCTTGGTGAAAATGCCGCCGCCAAGGCGGGCGAAAATCGAAATCAGCGAGCCGCCAAAGCCGAGCGCCACCAGCGCGTCGACGACGGTGCGGTCCGACGGCGCATGGCCGAGGAACCAGGTCAGGATCGCGTAATAGACGGCGACGCCGAGCAGCGCGAGGCCGGCGACGAGAAGTCCGGTGACCGCGCCAGCCTTGAAGGCGATGTCGAGGCCGCCGGCGAGCGATTTGGTCGCCGCCTGCGCCGTGCGGACATTGGCGCGCACCGAGACGTTCATGCCGATATAGCCGGCGGCGCCCGAAAGCACGGCGCCCAGCATGAATCCGAAGGCCACCGCCCATCCAAGCAGAACGACCAGGATCACAAAGATCACGCCGCCGACCATGGCGATCGTCCGGTATTGGCGATTGAGATAGGCCTGCGCGCCCTCGGCGACGGCGCCCGAAATCTCCTGCATCCGCGCCGACCCCGGATCGGCCGCCAGCAATTCCTGTGACGTCTTGACGCCGTAAACGATGGACATCAATCCGAAGACGATGGTTAGAAACAGAACCATTTTGGCTTCGCCTTTTCGTTCTTCGACCGAGGAATGGCCGAATTGGTCGCGTCGCGGCGAACGGATGTCGCGCAACGAAAAAAGAGTGGCGGCCCCGCCGAGTGAATCGGCGGGGACAGCGACTTTCCGGCGGGCTTTCTGCCAGAAACGTGGCCGGGCGGCAATGCTGCGCGACCCCGTATTTCTCAGAAGTGTTGGAAGGACAATTTTTTGAAAAAGACGGGCTTTTTGTGTCCGTCGAGAAAAATCGGCTGAGCATGTCCCGCGACGATTTCGCCGATGCGGCGCGCGGGCTCTGGAGGCGGCGCGCCGCTTTCGCAGGCGATGAGGATTTCATAGTCGTCTCCGCCTGTTATCGCCGATTCGAACAGCCCGGGGTCGATCGCGATAGCCTCGCGCGCGGCGGGGGACAGCGGAACGTTCGGAACGTCGACGACGGCGCTGGCGCCCGAGGCGCCGCACAGCTTGGCGAGATCACCGGCGAGACCGTCGGAAATATCCATCGCGGCGCTGGCGTTGGCGGAGAGCCACGGCGCGAGATCAAGGCGCGGCTGGGGCAGCAGATAGCGCCCGATCAGATAATCGCGGGCGCCGGCCGAAAGGCGCGCCGCGAGCGCGGCGTCGCGCCGAACGGCAAGTCCCAGCGCGGCGTCGCCGATCGGGCCCGAGACGAAGATCGCGTCGCCGGGCTTCGCGCCGCCGCGCGGCACGAAGCGTGGCGCGCGCCCAAGCGCCGTTATCGAAATGGTCAGCGGACCGGGCGTCGCCCCCGTGTCGCCGCCGATGAGCGGCGACCCATAGGCGCGCGCATCCTCGGCGAGGCCCGCAGCGAAGGCCTCAAGCCAGTCGTTGGTCCAGTCGGCGGGCAATGCGAGGCCCAACAAAAAGCCGATCGGCTCGGAGCCCTTGGCGGCGAGATCGGAGAGATTGACGCGCAGCGCCTTCTTGGCGATCAGCGCCGGCGCATCGTCTGCAAAAAAATGCACCCCGGCGACGATCATGTCGGTCGTGACGACGAGCGGCGCGCTTTGCGGAGGCAGAAGCGCGGCGTCGTCCTTTAAGCCCAGCGCCGCCGCGCCGGCGATCGGCGCGAAGATGCGGGCGATGATGTCGTCTTCGCTATAGCGTTGCGGCATGCGGAAGCCTTCGACTGCCGGCGAAGCGGGGTCTGGTGAGGGCCCTCATCCGTCGTCACTTCGTGACGACATCTTCTCCCGCAAGCGGGAGAAGGAAGAAACAAATTCTAACTTAGCTCCTCGGCGCGCTCCTCATGCGCGATCTTGTCGAGCACGGCGTTGACCATGCCTGACTCGGTCGGTCCGAAAAAGGCGCCGGCGACGTCGACATATTCCTTGATGACGACGCGCGCCGGAACGTCCTTGCGCGAGCGCAGCTCATAGGCGCCGGCGCGCAATGCGGCGCGCATCACCGACTCCAATCGCGACAGCGGCCAGCCGCCCGCAAGCGCGCGATCAATCTGCCGGTCGATCGCGACCTGATCGGTGAGCACGCCCTGCAGCACGTCACGAAAAAAGGACGCGTCCGCCGGCTTGTATTGCGCGCCCTCGATCTCGCGGCCGATCCAGTGCGATTCGAATTCGGCGAAAATCTCGTTGAGGCCCTTGCCGGCGACCTCCATCTGATAAAGCGCTTGCACGATCGCGAGACGCGCCGCCGAACGTTGGTCCAGACTCATGCGGCGCCCCGTTTGAGGCGCACGAGCGCAAGCGCCGCGCGCGCGGCGTCGGCGCCCTTGTTCCCCTGTTTCGGATCGGCGCGAACGATCGCCTGGGCTTCGTTCTCGACGGTGAGCACGCCATTGCCGAGCGGCAGGCGGCGCGAGACGGAGAGATCGGTCAGCGCCCGCGCGCTCTCATTGGCGACGAGTTCGAAATGATAGGTTTCGCCACGGATAACGCAGCCGAGCGCAACCACGCCGTCGTAAGGCGCGCCGGCAAGCTCGGCCTCGTCGAGCGCGATCACCGCCGCCGCAGCGAGCTCCAGCGCGCCGGGAACATGGATCACCGTCGCCTGCGACCGAAGCGCGCGCAAAGCGTCAAGCGCGCCTTCGCGCAGCATGGCGACGACGTGAGCATTGAACTTCGTCGCGACGACGAGAATGCGCGCGCCCGGCACGGGCTGCGCGTCATCGTCGTCGGGTGCAAAACCTGCCATGGGAACTCCTCGCGCCGAGACGGATACACGCAATTTGGCGCGCCGACTACAACAGCGTCATGGCCGAGCTTGTCGCAGCCATCCATGTCTATCAGAAATTTCGTGGATGCCCGCGACAAGCGCGGGCATGACGGCGTGATTCGGTTCGCGTTATCGCGTCTCGCTCAATCGCGCCGCGTAGCGCGCCATCAGATCGACTTCGATATTGAGCGCATCCCGTTCCCTGCGCGCGCCGAGCGTCGTCATGGCCAGCGTATGGGGAATGAGCAGCACGGAAAAGCGATCGCCTTCGACCTCGTTTACGGTGAGCGAGACGCCGTCGAGCGCGAGAGATCCCTTCTTGGCGATGAAGCGCGACAGTTCGCGCGGCGCCTCGAACCAAGAGCGGCACATGTCATCGAAGTCTTCGCGCGACACGATGCGCGCGACGCCGTCGACATGGCCGGTGACGATATGGCCGCCAAGTTCGTCGCCGATCTTCAAGGCGCGTTCGAGATTGACGCGCGTTCCCTCAAGCCATGTTCCGACCGTCGTCACGGCGAGCGTCTCGGCGGCGGCGTCGACCTCGAAAATCGTTCGCACGTCTTCGCGGGCGACGTCGACGACGGTCAGGCACACGCCGGAACAGGCGATCGAGGCGCCAAGCGCGATGCCGTCGTAATCATAGGAACAGGCGATGCGCAGGCGCCGTAATTCGCCGCGCGGCGCCACCGAAACCACTTCGCCCATATCGGTGACAATGCCGGTGAACATCAGTCGACCCGTGCGTATCGAGTCATCGTGTCGGCGCCGAGCGCGCGCGTTTCGATCAGACGATAGCGCGAATCATCCTCGAGGGCGGCGCGCGCCGTCGGCGTCAGCGCGGGACGCCCTTCACGTCCCAGTGGCTTGACGCCGGTGTGCAGAATCACCTCATCGGCGAGATCGGCGGCGAGCAGACTTTCGGCAACGCGCGGACCGCCTTCGCTGAACACGCGGGTGACGCCGCGATCGGCGAGAAGTCTCAAGGCGCTCGGCAGATCGAGCAGGCCGTCGCGCGTCCCGATGCAGACCACTTCCGCGCCGGTGGCGCTTTCGAAAGTTTTGACCGATTGATCGCTGACATCCGATCCGGCGATCACCAGCAGCGGCGTTTCGCGCGCGGTCGACGCAAGGCGCGACCGCGGCGACAGTGACAGTTTCTCGTCGAGCACGACGCGCAGAGGCTTGCACTGCTGCATGCCCGGCAGACGCACGGTCATCAGCGGATCGTCGTCGCGCGCAGTGCCGCCGCCGATCATGATCGCGTCGTGCAGCGAGCGCTGCACATGGGTGAAGGCGTCGGCGACGGGCCCGGTGATGTGCAAACGCGGATCATGCGCGGCGCCGGCGGCGTAGCCGTCCGCGGTTCGCGCCAGTTTCAGCGTGATCATCGGCCGGCGACGGGTGACCCGCAGGATATGCCCGAGGTGATCGCCGCGCGCGGCGGCGGCGCCCGGCCCGACGACCACGTCGATTCCCGCTTGGCGCAACCGCGCGTGGCCGTCGCCCGAGACGCGCGGGTCGGGATCCTCCAGCGCGGTGACGACGCGTGCGACGCCGCCGGCGATGATGGAATCGACGCAAGGCGGCGTCGCGCCATGATGCGCACATGGCTCCAGAGTCACGTAAAGCGTCGCGCCGCGCGCGGCTTCGCCAGCCGCCGCCATGGCGATCGCCTCCGCATGCGGGCGCCCGCCCGGCGCGGTCCAGCCGCGGGCGATGACGATCCCGTCGCGCACCAGCAGCGCACCTACCGCCGGATTGGGCGCCGTGCGGCCGAGATTGCGCCGCCCAAGCGCAAGGGCCGCCGCCATAAAGGCGTCGTCGGTCGCCGTTTGCGGAAAGGATTCGTGAACCGTCATGCCTTCTCTGGGTCGCCCGCGTCCGGCGCAAAAATCGCGCCATCGCCGCCGCTCTCCAATTCGTCGATCACCGCGGAGAAGTCGCTGACCTCGCGAAAATCGCGATAGACCGAAGCGAAGCGCACAAAGGCGACGGCGTCGAGCGAGCGCAGGCCTTCGATGACGAGTTCGCCGATACGCTGGCTTTGCACCTCGACTTCGCCGAGGCTTTCGAGCTGACGCACGATTCCGGAAATCATCTGCTCGACGCGTTCCGGCTCGACCGGACGCTTGCGCAAGGCGATCTCGACCGAGCGCATCAGCTTGTCGCGATCGAAGGGCGCGCGCCGCCCCGATTTCTTGACGACGATGATTTCGCGCAGCTGCACGCGCTCGAAGGTGGTGAAGCGGCCGCCGCAGGTCGGACAGACGCGGCGCCGGCGTATGCAGGACGAATCTTCCGCCGGACGAGAGTCCTTCACCTGCGTGTCGGCGGAGCCGCAATAGGGACAGCGCATCTGTCGTCCTTCGAGCTGCGCGCGACACCCTCCCCTTGAGGGGGAGGGTCGAGCCCGCGAAGCGGAGTCGGGGTGGGGTGACTAACCAACACGACTCGGGTTTCACCCCCTCCCGGCCGCCTCCGGCGACCGACCTCCCCCCCTCGAGGGGGAGGTGGCGCATCCGCTCAATAAATCGGGAACTTCGCGGTCAGCGCGTGAACCTTTTCCTTCACGGCGGCTTCGGTCGCTGCGTTGCCTTCTTCGCCCTTCGAGGACAGGCCGTCGAGAACCTCGACGATCATCTTACCGACCTCTTTGAACTCGCCCTGGCCGAATCCGCGCGAGGTCGCCGCCGGCGAGCCGAGACGAATGCCGGAAGTGACGAAGGGCTTTTCCGGATCGAAGGGAATGCCGTTCTTGTTGCAGGTGATGTGCGCCCGGCCGAGCGCGGCCTCGGCGGCCTTGCCGGTGATCTTCTTGGGGCGCAGATCGACGAGCATCAGATGATTGTCGGTGCCGCCCGAGACGATCGCGAGGCCGGCGTCGACCAGGGTCTGGGCCAATGTCTGCGCATTGTCCTTCACCTGCTGCTGATAGGTCTTGAACTGCGGCGTCAACGCCTCGCCGAAGGCCACGGCCTTGCCGGCGATGACATGCATCAAGGGGCCGCCCTGCAGGCCAGGGAAGACCGCCGAGTTGATCTTCTTGGCGATGTCCTCGTCATTGGTCAGCACCATGCCGCCGCGCGGGCCGCGAAGCGTCTTATGCGTCGTCGTGGTGACGACATGCGCATGCGGGAACGGCGACGGATGCAGCCCGGCCGCGACGAGACCGGCGAAATGCGCCATGTCGACCATGAAATAGGCGCCGACGCTGTCGGCGATCTTGCGGAAGCCTTCGAAGTCCCAGATGCGGGAATAGCCCGACCCGCCGGCGATGATCAGCTTTGGCTTATGCTCCTTGGCGAGCTCGGCGACCTGCTCCATGTCGATCCGGTGGTCCTGCTTGCGCACCGTATAGCTCACCGGCTTGAACCAGCGGCCGGAGACATTGACCGGCGAGCCATGCGTCAGATGGCCGCCCGCAGCGAGGTCGAGGCCCATAAAGACATCGCCCGGCTGCATGAGCGCCAAGAAAACCGACTGATTGGCCTGCGAGCCGGAGTTCGGCTGCACATTGGCGAAGCCGCAATCGAACAGCTTCTTGGCGCGGTCGATTGCGAGATTCTCGGCGATGTCGACGAACTGGCAGCCGCCGTAATAGCGCTTTCCGGGATAGCCCTCGGCGTATTTGTTGGTGAGAACCGAACCCTGGGCCTCCAGTACCGCCTTGGAAACGATATTCTCCGACGCGATCAGTTCGATCTCATGCCTCTGGCGGCCGAGTTCGAGTTCGATCGCCTTGGCGATTTCCGGATCGGAAGCGCTGACGGAGGCGGTGAAGAAACCGGATTGGCTCATTTCTATGGACCTCTATGCCTAACGGCGGTGGGCGAAAGCAAAAACCGGCTCCCGGCGTTAAGCGGCGAAGCCGGTCCTTAGGACGCGCATCTTGAGAGGGGTCGCTTATCACGGCGAAGCCGCGACGGGAAGAGCGGCCGCGGTCGCGGCCCCAGCCGCAGCCGCGAGCCCAAAATGACGCCGCCGGCCCGGCGCAAGAACGGGACGCCATAATTTCGCTTCAAACGAGCGTTTGAAATTCAATCAGTCGTTTTAAACGGAGGTTCGCCATGGGGAGCCATCTGGAAGAAAAATTTGCTACAGCCAGCGCCCGGTGTCGCCGGCTTCTCATCGACACGGCCGTTTGCGTCGTCGCGACCTCGCTCGTCGCCGTCTTGCCGCCGCAATGGAAGAATGGCGAGGCGCTGAAGGAGATGGTGTTCACCACCGACCCGGTGAGCGGCAAAATCATCGACCGGATCCTGTCCGCGGAGACCGAACAGGACGCATCGGAGCGCAAGAGCGCTGCGCCGGCGGTCTTCGCCGTTTATCCGCAGGAGAACATTTCCGACTGGTCAACCAAAGCCGTCGCTGAAAAAACTGAAACGATTTCCGTCAAGCCGCCCAAGGTCGCCGCCTTGCGTAAGGCGACGGCGGAAAAGAAAAACCCTGTCGAGTCGACGCCGCCTGCGCTCCCGACCGCTAACGCCGAGCCGACCGCTTCCTCCGCCCAGACAACGGGCGAGAGTTCGGAGCACCAGGAACGGAGCTTGTTGGCCAGGCTCGACCCGACAGGGCTACCGTCAAAATTGGCGCCGCTCGGCCAAAAAGCGTGGAACGGCGCGACGTCGCTCACGACCGCCGTGTCGAGCTTCGTCAACGCCTATCGCTTTTTTTGAGGACGCGGGCTTGAGCAGTCTCGAACAGGTCCGCGTCGTATCCCGCGCGACGGAGACGACGCGGGCGGCGCTCATCAAGGCCGCAACGTCAGTTTTCGCGGAATTTGGATATGACGGCGGCTCGGTGCGGCTCATCACCAAACGGGCGATGGCCAACCAAGCCGCCGTCAATTACCACTTCGGCGGCAAGGACGGGCTCTATCGCGAAGTGCTGATCGCGGCGACGCGCGCCTTCGAAGAGAACGCGTTTCTGGACGCCGAAGAGCTCGACGCGCTCTCGCCGGAAGACGCGCTTCGACGCTATCTGCGCCAATTTCTGCTGCCGCTCGTCAAGCGTGATCGCGTCAGCCGCTATCTGCGCATCTTCGCCTGGGAAAGCGTGCAGCCGAGTCAGGTGTTCAGCGCCTTCATCGCTCAGTCGCCGCCACGCATTTTTCGCCTCGCAGACCGGGTTGTGCGGCGTTTTCTACCGCAAGACGCCTCTGCGGAAACCATTACTTTCGCGATGCTGTGGCTCGCCCAGCAGCCGATGTTCTTCGTGCGCGAAGCGGAACGGCTGGGGCAGCCGCCGTTCTCGCTCACATTCGACGACGATTCGCTGGAGCGGCTCGTCGATACGCTCGCCTGCTTGAGTCTCCAAGGACTCGCCGGAGTCTGACCCTTATGACATCGCCGCGCCAGTTCGTGGCGCGCGCTTTTAGGGACAAACATGGCCGCTCTGCTGCACAGCAACTATTTTTCCGCCGTTCTGACCGAGGCTCAAAAGGCCCTTGAGCTCACCGAGAATGTCATCATCCTTGCCGCGACCGTGGCGCTCATCGGCGCGTTCCTGACGCTGATTAGAGGCGCCTAGTCCTTTTGCGTCAGCGCCGTGCGCTCCGTTCTTGTCGTCGTCGCGCAATCAGGGCATGCTTGAACTCGCCCTTAGCGCGCTTTCCGATCAGACGGAATCGCCTGATCGATTAGAAATCGCGCCAGGTTAATAGGCTGGAGCAAATTCTCATCGAAAAAGTCTGTCAACTTTTTCGGAACTTGCTCGAGCAACTCACGGGTGACGAAGGTGAACCTTGCAGCGGCGTCCTTAGCGGTTGCGACCGCCGTGGTTTTCTTAAATTCGGCGCAGGCACGGCCTCTAACGCTGCTCTGCCGGCATAGCGACAACCTCTATGCGGTCCCTTACGCAGTCTCATATTTCCCATTGAGTTCGACGCTCGCCATAACGGACAATGGACGAACCGACGAATATGGCGTCGAAGACATCACAAGGGACAACGGTGGCTACATCATACAGGCTTACGGCAAACTGCTGAACGCGCGCATCACGCTGATCACGTCGGTTCCAAGGCAGATTCTCTATTCGGGCGCCTTCACCAACGACGTCTTCGCGATCGATTATTGCAGGTAGGCAGGATCGTCGGCGACGGCTAGATGTGAGCTTTCTATAGGTTGTCCATCCGGACGAGGCCGAGGAAAGTGGAGTTGCGAAGCTTCACCTTTTCCCGGAGGTCCGGATGAACATCCATAAGAATGCCCGTTTGACGCCGAACGGTCGAGCGGAATTGGCGCGGATGGTCCTGGAAGGCGGCCAATCGATTGCGCACGTCGCAAAAGCTTTTCACGTTTGCGCCAAGACCGCCCGCAAATGGACGGAGCGGTTCCAGCAGGCGGGCGCG
>VGEB01000017.1 GCA_016869435.1 Alphaproteobacteria bacterium
GTGCGGCTGCCGAAGCTGATGGCGGCGCCGACATGAGCGCGCCCGCAGGCTGCAAAATCGTTGGCCGCTGGCGGATCGTCGAGGCCGACATTTGGGATCGGGACTATCTCGACCTGTGCTGACCTGCCCCTGCAAAGTTCCTCCATGGGGATTTAGAGTCCGACCTTGTAAAGGACGGACCAATGAAGCGTGCACGGTCTACGGAAGAACAGATAATTGGCGTGCTGAAGGAGCACGAAGCCGGCGCCAAGACCGCCGATCTCGCTTGCAAGCATGGCGTCTCGGAAGCGACGCTGGAAGTCGCCAATCTCTCGGCTTCCGCCCCGGATGATTCGCGCGCGTGGCTGCGGCGCGCAAATTCGAGGCCTTTACGAGCCCACGCCGCGCAGGAAAGCATTCCTCCATCCCACATTGCTTCTTCAAGCCGCGAGAAAGCATCTAAGATTCAATCAGGTGGTGCCGGGCCGCTGTAATATCATATCCGTCGTGGTCGGTTACGAAGCCTCGCGCTTCTAACTCAAGCAACATCGAAAGCCGCTCAACCGGAGGCAAATGATTTGATTCGATGTGCGCGACTTTCACGCCATATCGGTCCAAGTCAATCTGACGAAATATCTTATAGTCGTGCCCCTCGGTATCGATTTGGAGAACGTCTATCTTGTCGATGGAAAACCGCTCGGCGAAATCAACGAAGGACATGCCATGCACGGTCTCTGTAATGAGATGTTTTGCGTAATTGCACGTCAAGTTCTTTGCCGAGATTGATGACACGCCCTCGGCCCAAGCGGGGTCCAGGCCGTCGACACCCATGCTCTCTGGATTAATCCGTTGGATTTGTACCGGGCCTGTCTTGTCCGTGATCGCGACATTGGCGAGCGTCGCGAAACTATGCTTCGCGTAATTATTCGTCAGCCTGGCGAATGAATCGGCTACAGGCTCAACCAGGATCGCCGACCAGTTTCGCGATGTGATGAACGGATAAAGCGCGTCCGTCTTCACGCCATCATTCGCGCCGATCTCTAAAACGGAAGTATCTGCGGGTAGCTTCCCCAAGATATCCTCGTAGGAAAAGCGGCCAGTCTTCATCAAGAGCACGTGTTGCATGTAGCGAAGATTTGGCCAGCGAATAAGATCGACGCCACCGATGCGACGTTCCAGCCAGTCGAATCTGAATTTCGTTTCGTCAATATCTGGACGAAACGAATAGGCGGAATCAATATCCGCCGACGCCGCTGAATAGTTTCCGTTACAAAGGCGCGACAACGCTCGCAAGAACAAGAGGTCGTGGAGATACCACCGTTTCTGCTCTGAATGCTCCGCAACAGAAATTCCTTCCGACAAGAGGTCTTCAGGGATCGTTGCGCCCATTTTCGCCAATTCATAGGCCAACATAAAGATTGAACCGATTCTGGCATCTTCTTGGAGGTTGGCGGCATCTGCCAATACTGACATGGCCTTAAACCTCTGGCCCATGCCGAGAAGGCATCGAGCGGTCCGCAGCTGTGTCCAATAGTCCGCGGGATCAGGCGTTATTCCCGCGAGGGCGGCTTCAAAAGCTCTTTTTTCGATCAAGGCGTCAATTTGGTCTGGTGACATGATTGCCGTATCTCCAGCTTTTGCATTCTTTTCTAATAATGGCCGCAATCGCCACACCCCTTAAACATGGGGCCGGACGAGCAGCATACAAAATGCTGTGGTTCATTCTAGCGGGTTGCGACAGACGCTAATCCATCCCCACCCGGTATTTCGGCCGTCAATCCTCGTCGGACGGACGCGACGCGATGGGCTGCATCTTGCACCACGCCATCAGTCGCCTTCGCACAGCGTCACTTTGCATTGAAAGCCTGCTCAGACGCATTTTTTTGTCGGCTAGTTTATCACTCGTGTGGGTATGCACTTTTCGGCGCCCTCAACGAATTTAGCTTGGCTGCCTTCGCAATTTCGCCCCAAGCACAAACAATAAAATAAACGCGCCTAGATATGAAACTAAATTCTTCGTCGAAATCAATGAAACCGAAAACAAAAGAGGCGGCGGCTGGGGACGCGGACGCTTCGTCGGCCGTCATGCCCTGTGGTACGGATGGCCGGAGAGAATTGTCATCGCGCGATAAATCTGTTCGGCAGCGAGAATGCGCGCCAATTGATGCGGCAGCGTCATCGCGCCGAAGGAGAAGATCGCGGTCGCCCGTGCGCGCACGCTCTCATCGAGCCCTTCGGCCCCGCCGATGGCGAACCAGAGCGCCTTGCGGCCCTGATCTCTTTCGTCTGCAATGAACTGCGCAAAGGCGGGACTCGTCGTCGCCTTGCCGCGTTCGTCGAACGCCGCAAGTCGCGACTCGGTCGGCAGCGCCGCGAGCAGTTCCGCGCCTTCGCGCGCCGCGCGCTCGGCCGCAGAAGCTGACTTGTTCTCGTCGATTTCCTTAAGTTCGAGGCCTTCGAGGCCCAGCCGCCGGAAAGCGGCGATGCGCTCAGCGAATCTCGCATAAAGCTCTCGCTCCGGACCGGCTTTCAGCCGGCCGACGCAGATCAGGCCCAGTTTCATCCGGCGGCCCAGCAAGACGAAAAGACTGACAAGCGATCCAAGAGGAACGCTCGATGGCTCCGGTCAGACCAGGCGAATCTCCACCGGACGGTCGCCGCCCCACATCTTTTCAAGATTGTAGAACTGGCGCACTTCAGGGCGAAAGATATGGACGATGACGTCGCCGGCGTCGATCAGCACCCAGTCGCACTGAGGCAGGCCCTCGACGCGCGGCGCGATCACGCCAGCGGCCTTGAGAGCCTTGATCGCCTTGTCGGCGATGGCGCCGACATGCACGGTCGACCGTCCCGTCGCGATGATCATGTCATCGGCGAGAGCCGTCTTTCCGCGCAGATCGATGGAGACGATGTCCTCGGCCTTGGTTTCGTCCAGGCTGGCGAGAACCTTTTGCACGATTGAGCCGGCCAACGGCGCTCCTGCGCCAATTCCCGGCCGGAGCGGAAGATGATCCGCGCCCGGATGAACACCTGTCGACAGCGTTGCAACCCTCATGCTTCGCGGCCCAAAGCCCGCGAGAAAGGCCGGCCGCAACGCAAGGATGGGGCCCTTCCCGAAAAATTGCAATAGAAGCTGCGGTGTTGCAGAGCGCCGACAAGAAAAAAACCCGGCTCGGGCGCCGGGTTTTTGAAGGCGGTTCGGGCTAATCGAGAGGCGGGAGGAACCTCAAAGCCGGAACATGCGAAGCATAATCGATTTGCGCCGAAAGCGTAGAGCGAATTTGTCGGCGGACCGCTCCGCGAAGCGAAAAGCGGGGAAAAGCCGCTGAATCGCGCCATCCGACGCGTTTCGCCCAAGCAGAATCTGGTCATGTTAACAATGCCTTGAGAATGGAATGATCCGGTCAGTGGTCAATATGCAACACAAGTTATGTTTGTTGCTGGAGCGCGGCTTTTCACGCGGTCCAATATGGCGAAATCATGGAATTAGAACCATCGAGCCGCTCGTCGTGCGTGATTCGAGCGCGGCGTGCACCTTGGCCGCGTCGGCCAGCGGAAACCGCTCCGGCTCGCCGACAGACACCAACCCCTGCTTCATCGCATCGACGAGATCGTCCACCATCTCCTCATAATCGCGCCGGCGCGCGATGTGGGTGAACAGCGACGGGCGCGTCGCATACAGCGAACCCTTGAGCGCCAGAAGACCGATGTCGAAAGCCGCGATCGGACCAGACGCCGAGCCGAAGCTGACGAACATGCCGAACGGTTTCAGGCAGTCGAGCGAATTTGGAAAGGTCGCGCGCCCGACGCCGTCATAGACCACGTCGCACAGCTTGCCTTTGGTCAGGTCCCGCACCCGTTCGACGAAATTTTCCTCGCGATAGAGAATCGTGTGCTTGGCGCCCGCCCTTTCCGCGATCTTCGCCTTATCGGGAGAACCGACGGTGGCGATGACCTTTGCGCCCAGGCCATTCGCCCATTGGCACAGGATCTGTCCGACCCCGCCGGCGCCGGCGTGGACGAGAACGCGATGGCCCTTCTTCACCTTGAACGTCCGGCGCAGCAGATATTGCGCCGTCAGCCCTTTCAGCATCATCACCGCGCCCTGCGCATAGCTGAAGGACTTCGGCAGACGGATCACCGAATCGGCGGCGATGTTGCGCGCCTGCGCATAGCCGCCGAGCGCGCCGACATAAGCGACCCGCTGCCCGACTTTGAAGGATTTCACATTTTCGCCGACGGCGATCACGTCGCCGGCGCCCTCATGTCCGGGGATGAAGGGACAATCCGCCGGATAGGCGCCGGTGCGGCGATAGATGTCGATGTAATTGACGCCGATCGCGCGCTGGCGGATCTGCACTTCGTCGGCCGCCGGCGCCGGCAGATCGACATCCTCCATGACGAGCGTTTCCGGTCCGCCGGTTTGATGCACGCGAATCGCCTTAACCATCGACCTTCTCCTTCGCGATCGGGCCGCCCTCGCGAAAAAGCGGCAAAGCCATAAAATAGCACCCTGTCGCGACCAAAGCCGCCTTTACGCCGAAGGAGGCGGCCGCAAGATCCTGCCAGACCGCCGCGATCGCCGCCGCGGCCCAGATGACGGTGAGGGCGATCGTCACAGGGCGCAGGCGCTTGACGCGCAGCGGATGAACGAAGACCACCGGCGCGAACATGAGCGCGGCCGTCGCCAAAATGACCACGAGACTCGCACTCGCCGGCGGCCGCAACACAAGAAGATAGAACACGACGACGTTCCAAAGCGCCGGGAATCCGCGAAACCAGCAGTCAGGCGTCTTCATCCGCCGATCGGCGAAATAGAGCGACGAACAGGCGCAGACCGCGGCGCAAGCGATTCCGGCGAACGCCGGCTCGATCAGGCCGGAGCGCCACAGCGCCACAAGCGGCGTGACCACATAATTGAGAAAATCAACAACGAGGTCGAGCGCGACGCCGTCGATGAAGGACGCCGTTTCGGTCACGTTGAAGCGTCGCGCCAGCGGGCCGTCGACCGCGTCGACGATGAGGGCGACGCCAAGCCAACCAAACATGGCGGCGAAGCGCCCTTCCGCCGCGAGGAAGAGCGCGATCATGCCGAGCGCCGCGCCGCTCGCCGTCAAGAGGTGGATAGAAAGGCCGATCGGCCGGGAAGACGTCACGAGGGCGCTGGAGCCTTGGAGAAGCGGGACGCAAGCCTACACCGCCGCTCGCGCCAAACCAAAGCCGCAGCCTTGCTCGCGCTCGGCAGAGTCTCCAGCTATAACCATCAAGGGAGACGACTGAGATGGAAACGGCGCGAGACAACAGCATATCGGAAATACTCATCGCCGGCGCCGGGGCGACCGGCCTCGCCGCGGCGCTGGCCTTCGCGCGCGCGGGATACAAGACCACGCTCGCCGGTCGAATTCCGCCGCCGCTCCCCGGCCGCACCGTCGCGCTTTTTGAAGCATCGGTCCGCTTCCTCGATGCGCTCGGCGCGCTGGAGCGCGTCAGGGCGCGGGGCTGCGCGGTCGAAGCGATCCACATGGTCGATGACACCGATCAGTTTCTGCCGGTGCCCGAACTCAGCCTGCGCGCCCGTGAGATCGGCCTGCCGGCGCTCGGCGTCAATGTGTCGAACAACGACCTTGTGGCGATTCTGCTCGATCTCTGTCGTGACCGGCACGAGATCGAGATCGTCGACGCCGATATCGCGGATTACGAATTCAACAGCGACGGCGCCGTCGCCATTCTTTCCGACGGGCGACGCCTGACGGCGGATTTCATCGTCGCGGCGGACGGCCGCAACAGCCGCGCCCGCGCCGTCGCCGGCATCGACGTGAAGGAATGGACCTATCCCCAGATCGCGCTCACCATGCTGCTGCGCCACGAGTTTCCTCACGAAAATATTTCGACGGAATATCACACGCGCTCAGGGCCTTTCACGCTGGTGCCGCTGCCCCCGCGCGACGATGCGCCGCATCGTTCGAGCCTCGTCTGGCTGATGAGCGTCGCCGACGCGCGGCGGCGACTCGCCAAGCCGCGCGAGGAGCTCGAATATGAAATCGAGGATTACGCCAAGTCGGAACTCGGCGCGATGCGCATCGAAGGCGACGTCGGGCAATTCCGAATGGGCGGCATGCAGGTGTCAAAACATGCGACCGGGCGCCTCGCGCTGGTTGGCGAGACCTGTCACATCTTTCCGCCGATCGGCGCGCAGGGATTGAATTTAAGCCTGCGCGACGTCGCCGATCTCGAAGATTGTCTCGCCAGCGTCGATCTCAAGAACCCGCGCGAATTGTCGAGGGCGCTCGCGCGCTATGACCGTCACCGGCGCGCGGATATCGGCTTTAGAACGCACGGCGTCGATCTGCTCAACCGCTCGTTGATCGTTCCCTATCTGCCGGTCGATCTGCTGCGCGGCGCCGGCTTCATCGCTATGGCCGCGCTCGGTCCACTGCGACGCGCGGTCATTCGCGAGGGCGTGCTGCCGCATCTCGTGTTGCCGCGGCTGATGCGCCGGCCGGCGCATAAGCAAGAAATCGCCGACGCGCCGCACCGACACGCCGGCTGGCGATCATGAGAGACGCGAGTGGCGCCGCTGAAAGCGGCGCTACTTCGCGGCGATCTCGATCTTCTTTTCTTCCTTCTTGGACTCGGGCGTTTTGGGCAGCTTGATTGTCAGCACGCCTTTTTCGAAGTCCGCCGTGATTTTCTCCTGATCGACGCCCTCGGGCACTCGAAAGGCGCGCCGGAAAGAGCCGTAGCGGCGCTCCGAACAATAATAGCCTTCTTTCTTCTCTTCCTTTTCTTCGTTCTTCTCGCCGGAAATCGAAATCACGCCATTGGAGAGCTTTACGTCGACGCTTTTTTCGTCGAGCCCGGGCAGTTCGGCGGTGATTTCATATCCGCCGTCCTTCTCGACGAAATCGACCGGCGGGCTCGCCGACCACTGCGACATCATCCTGTCGAACGGCTGAAAGTCGGCGAGGCTTCGGCGCGACGGAAAGTCGTCAAACAGGCGGTCGAACTGGCGCCGGAACGATTCGAAGGGATGCCAATCGAAAATGCCTGGGGCCTGCGCGGACTCTTTTGACGCTGGCAGTTTGCTTTCTTCGGCCATGCTGATCTCCCTCGGGACGGACGATCGCCGGACAACCGCAATTCCGCAAAGATGGGGCCGACGATCGGTATGGAAACGTTAGTGACGTGGCGCGTCAGTCGCGTGACTTCAAGTTGCGCGTTTGCGCCAATTTGTCGCGATCAAGCTCGTCAAATTCTTCAAGCGACAACAGGGTGGCGTCGCCGCCCGATGAAGCGGTGTTGATCGTCAGCGTCGTCTCCTGAAGGAATCGCAAAAGGTAATCCGGCCCGCCGGCCTTCGGTCCGGTGCCGCTCAGGCCAAATCCGCCGAAGGGCTGACTGCCGACGACCGCGCCGATCATATTGCGGTTGACGTAGATATTGCCGGCCGGCGCTTCGCGCCCCAGCGCGCGAATGCGCTGCTCGATGCGCGTATGCATGCCGAGCGTGAGCCCATATCCGCCTTCTTCGATCTCGGCGAGCAATTGCGGCAGGCGCTCCGACCGCCAAGCGACGACATGGAGGACGGGTCCGAAAACTTCCTCCTGCAGGTCTCCGACCCGCTCGAGCCTGACGATGTGCGGCGCGACGAAAGCTCCCGTCGCGGGCGCGGCGCCGGCGTAGAGAATTCGCCCGGCCGCGCTTTGACGCGCCAGATAGGCGTCGAGCTTTGTCTTCGCCTCGCCGTCGATCGCTGGGCCGACGTGGGTTCCGATCTCACGCGGATCGCCGACCAGCAGCTCGCGCGCCGCGCCGATCAGCGTCTTGAGACAGGCGGGCGCGATCTCCTGTTGCAGGCAAAGAAGCCGCAGAGCCGAGCACCGCTGTCCGGCCGACCGGAAGGCGGAGGTCAGAACGTCGTCGACGACCTGTTCGATCAACGCCGTCGAGTCGACGATCATCGCATTGATGCCGCCCGTTTCGGCGATCAGCGGCGCAATCGCGCCGTCTCGCCCGGCGAGCATGCGGTTGATCCGATGCGCGACCTCAACCGAGCCGGTGAAGACGACGCCCGCTGTCAGCGGATCGGCGACAAGCGCGGCGCCGATCGCGCCGTCGCCGGGAGCGAATTGCATCGCGTCGTTCGAAACGCCCGCTTCGCGCAGCAGTTCGATCGCGGCTGCCGCGACGAGCGGCGTCTGCTCGGCCGGCTTGGCGACGACGGCATTTCCGGCGACGAGCGCCGCTGCGACTTGGCCGATGAATATCGCCAGCGGAAAATTCCAGGGCGAGATGCAAACGAAGACGCCGCGTCCGTGGCGACGCAGGACATTGGCTTCGCCGGTCGGGCCCGGCAGCGGCGCGTCGGCGCAGGCGATCCGCGCCTGGCCGGCGTAGTAGCGGCAAAGATCAGCCGCTTCGCGCACTTCCGCGAGCGCGTCGTCGAGAGTCTTGCCGCCCTCGTCTTGCAGCAGGGCGATCAGGGGGCCGCGCCGCGCCTCGATGAGATCGGCTGCACGTTCGATGATCCGCGCCCGCGTTTCGAACGGTTTGCGCCCCCATGCAGAAAAACCGCGCGCCGCGGCGGCCAGCGCGGCATGCGCCGCAGTTTCATCCGCCTCGACGACGTGACCGACGACGGCGCCGTCGATCGGCGACAGGACGGGACGCGCGGCCATGCGCGTCTCGACGCTCGGGCGCGCGCTAGGCGATGGAAAAGGCCTCCGCGTCTCCGCGATCAGCGCCGCAAGCGCAGTCCGATCGCCGAACTCCACGCCTTTGGAATTAGCGCGAAGCGGCAGATAGATTTCGCTCGGCGCTGGCAGACGTGGATGGCGCGCGCGATCTGGCGCGCCGAGCGTTTCGTATGGGTCGGCGACGAGCGCACTTTCCGGCGTGTCCGGATCGGCGGCGCGCGCGACGAAAGAGGAATTGGCGCCGTTCTCGATCAAGCGTCGCACGAGATAAGCGAGCAGATCGCGGTGCGGGCCGACCGGCGCATAGACGCGGACCGCCGCGTCGCTCATTTCGGCGAGCGACTCGTAAAGCTGTTCGCCCATGCCGTGCAGTCGCTGAAACTCGAAGTCGCGCCGCTCGCCCGCCATCGTCAGAACGGCGGCGACGCTGCGGGCGTTATGGGTGGCGAATTGGGGGAAAAGACGCGGTTGGGCGAAGAGCCGCGCGGCGCAGGCGTCGAAATTGAGATCGGTCATCGCCTTGCGCGTGAACACGGGATAGTCGGCGAGGCCGCGCTCTTGCGCCCGCTTAATTTCGCTGTCCCAGTAGGCGCCCTTGACGAGCCGAACCATGAGTCGCCGACGACAAACGTCGGCGAGCGACGCGACGTAGTCGATCACGGCCCCAGCGCGCTTCTGATAGGCCTGCACGGCGAGGCCAAATCCGTCCCAGCCGGAGAGCGACGGGTCCGCGATGACGCTGGCGAAGATATCTAGCGAAAGCTCGAGGCGATCCGCTTCTTCCGCGTCGATCGTGAAAGCGAGGTCACGATCTTTGGCGAGGCGCGCGAGATCGAGGATGCGGGGCGGCAATTCCCGCAATACCCGATCGCGCGAAATCGGCTCATAGCGAGGGTGCAGCCCCGACAGCTTGATGGAAATTCCGGGGCGCGCCGGCAGCCGCGCCATCCCCGCCGAGTCGCCGATGGCGCGGATCGCGTGGGCGTAGGCCTCAAAATAGCGCTGGGCGTCTTCGGCGGTCCGGGCCCCTTCGCCGAGCATGTCATAGGAAAAGCGTTCGCGCCGTCCATCGGCGCGTCGGATCGCGGCTTCGATGGTCTCGCCAAAAACGAAATGGGCGCCCATCAGCCGCATCGCCTGACGGGCGGCGGTCCGCAGCGCCGGCGCGCCAAGACGACGCGCAAGATCGGCGACGAGCCCGCGAGCCTCGGTTACGTCGACGATGCGCGCCGAAATCCCCAGAGCGAAAGCGCAGGCCTGAACCAGCAGCGCATCGCTTGAGGATTCGTGATGAGAAAAATCGCCTTCGACGAGCTTATCGGCGAGGAGCCGGTCAGCGGTGGCGTCGTCGGGAACGCGGAGCAGCGCCTCGGCGAGCGCCATCACCGCGAGTCCCTCCCGCGATGACAGGGAGAATTCGTGGAGAAAGTCTTCGACGCCGCCGATGAGATCGCGCCTGGCGCGAATGCCGCGCACGAGCGCCAGCGCGGTTTTGTCGGTCGCCTGCGATGTGGCGGCGTCAGGACGCGACTTGAGGAAAGCCTCGGCGAAGCTCTCGTCGGGCGGCGCGTAAGGCGCCGCAAAAGGCCCGGGCCGATCGTCTATTCGATTCATTTGTCATGGATGCGACCGCGCCCGAAGGCCTCGATCAGATCTTGTCGCCTTCCGATCCCGGCCGGGCGCAGCGCCATTTGGTGACGGTCAGTTGCGGATGTTCGCCGCACCACTGAGCGATATATGGCATCGCCTGCATCATGCAATTGTTAGTCGAGCCCGTGGCGGATTCGAGAACGATCTTGCGTTCGTCGCAGGCGGCGGGCTGGGCCAGCGTGCACACCGTCAGTATGAGTTCGACGAAATTCATCGCGATCTCCTTGCTAGAGCGCAATCTAAGCGCCCGCTCGGCGCGGGCGTTTGCTTCCTAGCAAGGGTAATGCCCATCAGTCGGGGGTCAATATCTCGCCCTTGCCATAGACCGCCGTGTCGCCGCCATAGCGGCGGAGCTTGCGTGACAGGAGCGCCGCCGCCGGGGCGCTGTGGTCTTTCAGGCTGCGCGCCAAAAGCCTAGCGAAAGTCAGCTGATGCGCACCGCAATCGACATAGGTCGAACCGAAACAGCCGCCGCGCGCGAGCACGATCGAGCCGCGCTTGTTAAGATAGCCGACTCGCCCCTTGCTCTCACCCAAGCAGAAGATCGTGCCGGCGATGACGCGTGCGCCGAGATCTTCAGCAGCGTCGCCTTCGATGACGATAATGCCGCGGCGCAGCCGATCGCCGGCGCGCGCGCCGGCCTTGCCGCGCACGATGATCCGGCCCCCCGCCATCCCGGCGAGTTCGCCTGCGAGCGGACCGGCGAGAAAATCGCCGGCGTCGCCCTTGATCTCGATATCGGCGCCCAAATTGCCGGCCGCCGCATGCGGCCCGGCGCTCCCGGCAACGGTAATCTTGCCGCCCTTCGCGAGACGCCCGCACTGGGCGCCAACGTCGCCTTCGACATGGATTTCGAAGCCGGGCAGAAGTTTCGCGCCGAGAAGATCGAACCGCGACGAGCCGCCCTCATAACGAACGCTCTTCAGATCGCCCGCGGAAATCTTGAAGAGGTCGCCGACTTTCGTCGAAACGCGCGTGACGCCGATCTCGATCTCTTCGATCTGCGCAACTGATTTGCCGGCGAGACGATCTGGCGCCAACGCGGAAAGATCGACGCGCTGGGGCGGCTCCTGACGAAGCGTGAAGGTAAAGGGCTTCACGGCAGCAAATCCTTCAGATGATAATGGAACGGACCGAGCTTGCCGCCGTAATTGCCGGCGCCGACGCGCCTGGCGCCCTGCTCCGGTCCCATCTCGATGATGGCGCGCAGACCTGCGCGCATCGCCTCGCGCACCGCGTTGTCGGTCAGCCCGTCGATGACGATTTCCAGCACGCAGCCGATATCGGCGTCGAGCGCGCTTTTGGTCACGCCGCGAAGCGTCGGACAATAGGCGTCGTTGGTCGAAGCGCTCATGCCCTTATATTGCGACCCGACCTTCGAACCCGACCGCACGATGCCGCCGGGGAACGGCGCAATCGCGTCGGCGACGCCGTCGATCGCCGAGACCGCAGCCTCGGTGGCGTGCATGGTCTTGTCCCAATCCGCGCCCATGATCAAAAGATTGCCGCCGCCGACCGACTTTTTGGTCAGGCCAACCTTGCCTTCGCAGAAGAATTCTCCGTCCATCACCGGCACGCGCCAGTAACGCCGGCCGTCCACGACCTTGGACATCTGCCATTTGTCGCCGAACTGGCGCACCGCGTCGCCGACCTTGATCTCGAATTCTCCCGCGACGGTCGAATAGACCGCCGAGCCCGGGCAGGTCAGCACGCACTGGCCAAGCCGGTTGACGAGCTGTTTCTCGGCGTCCTTCGACGACATGGCGAAGAGCAGCACGCGCACGCCGGGACGCCCGTCCGGCGTTTCTTGCGGCGGGACTTCGCGATCGATCCCCGCCTCGCAGCCGCAGCCGATGACCGACGTGGCGAAGCCCGTCATTGTCAGCCCGGCCTGCCGCGCCCATTTGGCGTTAGGCGCGGTGATCAGAATACCCGTCCCGCTCATCGGGAAGGCTTCAGCGAAATTGTCGTCGATCGTTACGCCGTTGCGAACTATATCCGGCATGGAACCTCCGCAAAGGCGTCCTTGTGCGGCAGCGCGGCGTCGGGCACGTCGAAAATGCTTCGCGGCAGGCCGTAAAGATCGTCGTAATAGGAATCGAGACGCCCGGTGATCTGGCGATCGTAGCGCGGGCGGATATGCAGCGTCTTGCCGCGCGTGTAATGCGAGACTTCGCCGTCGCGCACGATGAGATTGCCGTCCTTGAACACATAGGCGGCGCGGCGGAACATGCCAGCGACGTCGCGTCCAGGCTTATAGACGGCGATGTCGGCGACGGCGCCGGCGCCGAGCCGGCCGCGGTCTACGAAGCCGAAGAGCTTCGCCGCGCCGGAGCGGCTCATCTGCGCGATCTCATACAGAGTATATTCGCGCGAGATCGACGGCAGCGTGGTGTGCTCCAGAACGTCAGCCGGCAGGCGCGAGAGATATTGCGCGCGAAGATCGGCGCTCATCAACAGCGCGAACAATTCCGGATAGGTCGTGAACGGACCGCCGTTCGGATGGTCGGTGGTGAAGAACACCTGCTCGGGATTTTCAATCAGCAGGAAGAGCTCCAACCCCGCCGCCCATTGAACGGCGTTGTAGTAGCTCGAAATCTTATAGACGTAAGGAACGATGCCGCCGCCATTGGCGTCGCCGTCGAAAATCGCGCCCTTTTTCGGGATCGCGCCGGGCAGGCTGTTGAACTGTTTCAGAACGTCCGACGAAATCGTGACCGTGTCGGAGAACATCACCTGGCCGACGTCGACGGAAACATTTGGATTGGCGTTGATCTTCTCAGCGAAGAGCGCGCCGGCCGACGAGAATCCGTTCTTGCCTTCCTTGCCATAGGCGTAGAATTGCACATGGGCGAGATGCAGCGGCAGGCCCTGCGCGGCGTCGATCGTCGCCAGCGCCGTGTCGATGTTTCCGGCGAGGCCGAGATTGTTCATGTGCAGATGCAGCGGATGAGCGACGCCCACCGCCTGCGTCGCCTTCTGCAACGCCTGGAAGATCTGGCGCGACGTCAGCCCGTAAAAGGGCACCACGTCGTCAAGCCCGAAGGCGCGCATATTGTCCTTGAAGGCTTCGACGCCGCCGGGATTGATGCATTTCAGTCCCAGCGAACGGGTGTTCTCGACGGTCAGCGCGACATAATCGTTGATCGCGCTGTCCTTCTCGCCGTCGCGCAGCATGCCGAGCAGAAAATCGTCATTGCCGAGCACGGTGAGCGCGCCCTTGTCGATGATCGGAACGTCGTTGAATTCGAGATGGGTCTGCAAGGCGTGATGCGGCGCCATCGCCGGCTCGACGACAGTGGTGAAGCCCATCTGCGCATAGAGGCGACCGATCTCATAGCTCGACCATTTCGCGGTCGACAGCGGCGTGCCGGCGAGCCGCGCGCGAATCGCGCGATGCAGCTCGGGCAACAGCAGTCGCGCCGTGTTCACATTGCCGCCGGCGATGTGGGAATGAATGTCGATCGCGCCCGCCATGACGATATGGCCGGAGACGTCGATCTCCTCGTCGGCACTGCGGCCGTCGGGACGCTCGACGATGCGGCCGTTCTCGAACCAGACGTCGCCGATTGCGTTCTGCCCCGTCGCGGGATCGACGATATGGCCGCCGCGCAAAACTGTCAGCGCCATGCGCCCTCCGAAACTTCCGCCATGATGGAGTCGATCGCCTGCGCGACGCTCGGCGCGTCGGTCGGCGCGCTCGCTTTGCGCAGCGTCATACCGCCGGTTTCCTGACTCATCAGCACGGCGTCATGGGTAACGCCGGGCTGACCGACTTCGATGAACAGCCCACGCGACGGCGCCGCCTGCGCCGGGGCGAGCGTCACGAGCGGAATATCGGCGCGGGACCAGCTCGGCTTCTCGCCGTCGAAGGCGGAAATCCACAGCGCCGCATCGGCCTCGCCGCTGTCGACGAGACGCGACGCCTCGAAACGCCACGGGTCGTGCTCCGGATAGCCGCGGCCAAAGCCCGTGCGCGGTGGAAAGCCCGTCATCCAGCCGGCGGCTTGCGTAACGCCGGAAGCGCCGCTGCGGGCGCCGATGTGAACGCCGGTGAAGCGCGTCGTGGCGTTGAGATCGATCACCAGACCCTGCATCATCTCGATCGCCAACGGATCAAGCGTCGACGCCGACCAGACGAATACGCCAAAGCGCGCGCTTCTTAAGGTCTCAACGAAGCCATCGATGCGGCTGACTTTTTCAGCGTCAAACGCCACGGGCCGTCCGCCGAGTCGGGCGCGCCATGCCGCCAGCACGCCGCAAAGCTCATGTGCGGAAGCCGGGATGATTTTGGCGCCAGGGACGGCGCGCGCCTCCTCGCCCTCGGGTCCGACCCAGATCACCTTGCGCGGCTGTTCGGCCTGGGCGCCACGGCATGGCGTCCGATCGAGCGCAAGCCGCTCAAGCATTCCGGGCCAGGCTTGCGTCAGCCCGGGACCGATAAGCACGACGCAGTCGCTACGAATGCGCGCTTCATTCGCCGTCGTGGTGAACATGCCGAAGGAGCGCTTGACGTCGAGATCGGCAAGCATTTCGCGCGACGCCAGATGATCGAAGGCGCCCTTCAGCCGCTCGGCCAGGAGAATGGCGGCGCGCGCGCCGGCGATGTCGGCGCCGAGGCCGGCGATCAGCGGAAACGCCGCCGCATTTAGAATTTTCGCGGCGTGTCGATAGGCGTCGTCAAGCGCAATCGCCTTGCCGTCGAGCGTCGCTGTTCCCATCCCTACCCCGATTTGCGACCTGTCCCGGCCAAGCTTAAAAGCGTATCGGCCAATTAGCGCTATCCATTTGTTTTTTAGCGCCTACTCGCCGAGCCGGGCGGCTCCTCCCGCGTTTCGCTATGCCTAGCAGCCGTCACGTCGCCTGTCGAGACGTCGGGCTGCGGCATTTGCATCGCAGCTGCTGGCGAAAATCCGCAAGGGTCGACGAATGGTTGGGGCGCGGCGCGCGCCGGTCGTCCCGGCGCTTTGCCGGTCGCGAAGGGATTGCGCGTTGAAGCCAATTTTTTGCAGAGACTTCTGGGCCCAGACCCGGCGTCGTTCCGAAGACTTTCAGAAAACCCAAAGGCCCAGGAAACCCCCGGGCCTTTGGCGTCGATGACGATTCGAGTGGCGAGCGGGCTCGCCCGTTGGGTCAGCTCTTCAGAGCCGCCCAGGTTCTGATTCCGACGACGCCGTCAACCAGTAACGGCTTGTTCTCGAAATCCTTATGCCCCTGCTGGAATGCTTTGACCGCAGCCTCGGTTTTTGAGCCGAAATCGCTGTCTATCGGGCCCGGGTCGGAGCCCGCCAGCTTGAGGAGTTCTTGGAGGAGTTTCACGGCCGGGCCGTGTGCGCCCTTCTTGAGCTGTTCGGGATCGAGCCTGAACCAGGTTTTCGGACCCACGACGCCGTCTACAGCTAAAGGAAACGACAACGTGAGGGGCTTCGGTGGGTGACGATCCGTTTGGTAGGCCTTGACCGCGGCCTCGGTCTTCTGACCGAAATCGCCGTCGATTGCGCCGGGATCGTAGCCTCGCTGCTTGAGACGCGTCTGAGCCAGTTTTACCGCGTCGCCATGAGACCCCTTTTTAATAGTCGGATGAGCCATTGAATACTCCTATTATTAACGGCGGCGCTCTACGCGCCAAAAAAACACCTTCCAATGCGCCTACCTCGAGCAATAAAAGCGACGAACAAAAAGTAGACGATGCAAGGCGCAAAAAATTATCTAATTTCGGTGACTTGGAAGTCAAGCCCTCGCCATGGCGGCAAGTTGCGCGCACCCCCATTTGCGCAGTGGCGATGATCATGATAAATGCTGCGCCGAGCTTAAACCTGTTGGCGCTATGCGCCATATAATCAGGACAGAGCCGAAAAGAGTCCTAAACGGAGGAAGAAATGGCCTGGACAACCCCCGTGATTGTCGAAGTTTGCGTCGGCATGGAAATCACCAGCTACGAGTCCGCCGAGATCTAATATCGGCGCGGCCTTCGCTTCGGTGAAGGCGCCAAAGAATTCCCGAATCGAGCCGGCAGGAAGAGCGCAGCGCAAAGCGGTTGCGCTTTTCGAATCGCCGGCTCGAATCGCTTTGGCCTCGATCGGCGGCGCGGCCGGCCGCGAGCAGGAGGCGTCGACTTGCGCTCGTCCTCTCTTTTCATCGCGTTTCCCTTCGTACTGTTCGCCGCGACGACCGGCCGAGCGGAAAGCCCGAACGCCAAGACGCTCCTTGACGACGCGAGGCGGCATTTCCAGCCGATCGCCGCTCCCGCCCCCGCCAATGATCCCGTGACGGCCGCACGCGTCGAACTCGGCCGGCGGCTGTTTTTCGAAAATCGCGTGTCAATGGACGGCAATGTCAGTTGCGGTCATTGCCATCCTGCGGACAAGCAGGCGAGCGACGGACTGCCGAAGGCGATTGGCGTCTTCGGCAAGGAGAATCCGCGCAATGCGCCGTCGATCTTCAACGCCGCGCTGAATTTCAAGCAGCATTGGCGCGGCGATCGCGAGTCTCTTGAAGAGCAGGCGGAAAAATCCTTGCTTGGCCCGGCAAGCTTCGGCAATCCCGATCAGGCGACCGCGATGAGCAAGCTCAACGCGATTCCCGCCTATGCCGACGCCTTCGCCAAGGCGTTTCCCGGCGACAAGGATCCGATCAATTCGAAGAATTGGGGCGTCGCCGTCGGCGCCTTTGAGAGGACCTTGCTGACCCCCTCCAAATTCGACGCTTTCCTCGCCGGCGACGTCTCGGCGCTGTCGAAGCAGCAGCAGGCCGGGCTGCGCAAGTTCATCGATCTCGGTTGCGTCTCTTGCCACAATGGCGCAGGCGTCGGCGGCAATTCCTTCCAGAAATTTGGAGTCGCGAGCGACTATTGGAAGGAAACCGGCGTCGCGACGCCTGACAAGGGTCGCGCGGAGGTCACCAAGAACGACGCGGACCTTTATGTCTTCAAGGTCGCGAGCCTGCGCAACGTGGCGCGAACCGCGCCTTATTTTCATGACGGGTCCGTCGACGATCTGACCAAAGCCGTAAAAATCATGGGCAAAACCCAGCTCGGACAAGATCTGTCAGATAGTGACGCAGCCGACATCGTCGCCTTTCTCGGCGCGCTGACCGGCGCCGCTCCCGCGAATTACGCGTCGCCGGAGCCCTTTCCGGACGCCCAAGAAAAGTAGGACTGCCCTCTTCTGGAGGGGGCGTGCGCTTACAACTTGTGTTCCAGCGCGATGCGCATCAGCTCCATCGGCGTGCGGGCGCCGAGCTTGCGCTTCATGATCGAGCAGCTGTTGGCGATCGTCTTATAGGAGACCTGAGTGGCGTCGGCGATCTCCGCCATGCCGAGCCCGCGTCCCAGCATTCGCAAAATCTCCAATTCTCGCGCGGTCAGCGCAGAGAGTGGGCTGGCGGCGGCGCCGCTTTTCTCGAACGCCAGTCGATTGGCGATTTTAGGCATGAGAAACACGCCGCCCGAAGCGACTTCGCGCACCGCCTTCAGCAACAGATATGGGTCGTCGTTCTTGGTCACATAAGCCTTGGCGCCCATCTGAATCGCCCGCGCCGCGAAGATCGGATCATCGTTCATGCTGAAAACGACGATGCGCGCGGCCGGATCGGTTTCCAGAATCCGCCGCGTCAGCTCGAAGCCGGAAACGCCGGGCAAGCCGATATCGACGACCGTCACGTCCGGCTTTTCCGCCGTGAAGGCGGCGAGACCGGTCTCCGCGTCGCGCGCGTCGACGACGTCGATGTCGCCTTCGCCGGCAAGCATCGCCGCGCAGCCGGAAACGATGATCGGATGGTCGTCAACGATGAGAACGCGCATATTCGAATTGGCTCCACGCATTGAGGCCTGCAGAACGGGCGGCCGTGACATTGACGGCATCCGGACCTTTCGTAAAGTCGCCCGCTTCTCTAAAGAAATGGCCAATGCTTCGAAGGCTCTCCCTGCGCGTTCGCCTGTCGCTGCTGCTCGGCGTCGTGCTTGCGGTGGGACTGGCGCTCGGCGTCGGCCTGCTCATCTTGCATGCCGGCGCGCGCGTTCGCGCCGAGGCCGATGGTGCGACGCGACTGGCGCGGGAGCTGGTTGAAGCGAATCTGCCGCGGCTCGACGCGGCGCCCGAACCACAGGTCGAGATCGCGCGACTTCTCGCCGAGGCGCAGCGGCTGCGTCATGTCCGCGTCGCGCTCGCCGGAGAGGAGACGCCCGCCACGGAGAAAGACGACCGCGCGCCGCAGTGGTTCACGCGGCTCGTGTTGCCGAACGCCGCCGCCACGCGGATCGAAACCGGCCACGGCGCGATCCTGATCTCCCCCAATCCCGCGGATGAGATCGCCGAGATTTGGCAGGAAATCGTCTGGCTCGCGATCGGCGGCGCCGGGATCGCGGTCGCCGCCTTCGGGCTTGTGTCGTTCGCCGTGTCGCGAACGCTGCGTCCGATCGCGACTCTCGCGGACGGCCTGCGGCGTTTGGAGCGCGGCGAACACTTGGTGCGCGTTCCCGCCGACGGCTCGCCTGAATTCATCATCATCGCGGAACGCATCAATGCGCTGGCCGCAACGCTGCAACAGCTCGACGAGGAAAATCGTCGGCTTGTGCGGCGCATGATCCATGTGCAGGACGAAGAGCGCAAAGGCATCGCGCGCGACCTGCATGACGAGATTGGTCCCTTCCTGTTCACTGTCCGCGCGGGCGTGGGCGCCTTGGCGCGCCGCGCGGCGGGTCCAGGCGCTGACGCGGCGCGTCTTGCGGATGATTGCGCGCGCATCGATGCGCAGATCGCCGCCTTGCAGCAGGTCAACAGACGCATTCTCGGGCGATTGCGTCCCGCCGCTCTCGAAGAGATGGGCCTTGCCGACGCCTTGCAGGCGCTGGCGCAGGGCTGGCGCGAGGCGAACCCCGGGGTCGATATCGCGCTTTCGCTCGACGGCGCCTCCGGCGATCTAGAAGAGGAAACCGCGCTCACCGCCTATCGCATCGTGCAGGAGGGCCTCGCCAACGCGCTGCGACATTCGGGCGCCGATCGAGTGGAGGCGATCATCGAGCGCGCTAAGGGCGTCTTGCATATCGTCGTGAGGGATAACGGGAGCGGGCTCGACGCGACGCGCAGCCCGGCGAGCGGCGGCCTCGGATTACGCGGCATGAGTGAGAGAGTGGGCGCGCTGGGCGGCGCACTCATGCTGACGAACGACGTGGAAGGCGGCGCGCGGCTGACCGCGTCGCTGCCTCTGCGCATTAGCGGCGCGGCGAATCGCTAAGCCGCAATCCAGGCGCGCGCCTCATCGGCTTGCGACGTTGGAAACAGCTTCATCTCGCCGGGGGTTATGAAGCTGAAGAGCTGCGTCGCGTGCTTGATCCACTCGACGTCGGTGACAAGCGCAATTCGCTCCCAGCGCGTGAGATGTCCCATTCCGACCTTAAAATCCTCGAACATCGCGCCGGGATCGAATCCTGAGAAGTCGGGCGCGATCTCGTAATAGATCCTGACTTTTTCGTGTTTCTTGAGCGCGTTCTCGACCGCCGAAACGAGGACGGAGTCGTAATCCGCCTTGGTGACGCACCCTCTGCAGACGATCGCGACGACATTATCGGGGAAGTTCGACAGTTGCTCAATCAAAGGCGTTCTCCTCAATGCTTGATGACGCGCCAGTGAAGGCCCCGTCATAGCGTTTTTCGTTGGACTGCATCTCGCTCGCCGGTCCCCTATATGGGGCTGCAGCGCTCGATAATGCGCCCGGGGAGGCGATGCGTGTATTCACATCAGCTTCACTATCTTCCGCTGCCGCCAATCGTCTACGCGATCTTGATTGGCGCGCTGCTGGTGGTCTTCGTATTGATACAGATCGGCGCGCTCAGCTACGCCTACGGCCGCATCGGCCTGAGCTCCAAATATGCGACGCTCACGCTGCTCGCTTCCCTTCTAGGCAGCTACATCAACATTCCGGTCGCGCATTTCGCCGGAGAGCACGTGGTCCCGCAGGAAGTAATCGACTTTTTCGGAAGGCGCTATGTCGTTCCGATGGTCGTCGATTGGCCGGGGATGATACTGGCGGTAAATGTCGGCGGCGCCGTCATTCCGTTTTTCCTGTCGTTGTATCTGCTTGCCCGCAATCGCATTTGGATCGTCGGCGCCGTGGCGACCGCGATTGTCGCTTTGGTCGTCCATCTCTTCGCGCGGATCGTGCCCGGCGTCGGCATCAGCGTTCCCATCGTCGCGCCGCCGCTGCTCTCGGCGGCTCTGGCGCTCGTGCTGTCCCGCGACCATGCTGCGCCGGTCGCCTATGTTAGCGGCAGCCTCGGCACGCTCATCGGCGCGGATCTGCTCAATCTCGGTAGGATTCAGGAGATCGGGACGCCGCTCGTGTCATTTGGCGGCGCGGGAACATTCGACGGCATATTCGTCACCGGAATTCTTGCCGTGCTGATCGCGAGCCTGCCCCTGCGCAGGAATCCTTCCGGCGTTTCGCCTGCGCCGCCGTAGTCCGGCCCTAGCAGGTTGGACGGCGCCCGCGCTATATTAGCTGCGATGACCATATTCAGAGGAGTCGCAAATGAACAAGACATTGCTGCTCGGCGCGTTGGCGCTTGCCGGCGTCATGGCGGTGCCGGCGACGTCCGCGCTCGCGAAGGCGACCGGGCCTGTCGCTGCGCTCGACACCGACAATGACGGCACCGTCGACCTCAACGAAATCAACAAATCCGCCAGTGGCCTGTTTACGCGCCTCGAGAAGGACTCGGACGGCACCGTCGACGTGAAAGAGATGAAGGGGCGCGTCTCGAAGAAGGATTTCAAGACCGCCGACCCGGACAACGACGGCACGCTCTCGAAGGATGAGTTTCTCGCCATGGTCGCTGGCATGTTCAAGGATGCGGATCCCGACAATGACGGAACGCTCGACGCCAAGGAGCTTGCCTCCAAGAAGGGCAAGGCGCTTCTGCGCGTGACCATGTGATGGCCGAAGGCGCGCGGGAGCGCCGGCGAACTTGATCCCGCGCGCCAAAGCGGCCATTTAGGCGACATGAAAAGCTTGGTCGCCGCTTTCTGTATGCTGCTCCTCGCTGCGCCGGTCGCGGCTGAAACGTTAAGCGTCAAAATCGGCGTTCTGCGCGAAACGCATTCGCGCGAGACCCTCTCGATTCTCGATATTCCCGCCGCCGACGATACGCTCGCCGGCGCCCTGCTCGGCGCGGCCGACAACAACACCACAGGCAAATTCACCAATCAGACCTTCGAGGCGATCGACGCCAGGCTTGAGGAAGGCGACGATGTCGTCGCGGCCCTCGACGCGCTTTTTGAGAAGGGCGCGCTTTTCATTATCGCCGACCTCTCGCCCGAACGCCTGCTCGCGGCCTCCGAACGCGCCAGACCGAGGGGCGCGCTGCTCTTGAACGTCTCCGCGACCGACGACAGGCTGCGCGAAGAGGACTGTCGCGCCAATGTCATCCACGTTGCGCCGACGCGCTCGATGCTCGCGGACGGTCTGGCGCAATATCTCGTCTGGAAACAGTGGCGACGCTGGCTGCTGATCAAGGGATCGCATCCAAACGACGAGTTCCTGGCGCAGGCCTTGCGCAACAGCGCCAGGAAATTCGGCGCGAAGATCGTCGAAGAGCGCATTTATGAAGACACCGGGGGCGGACGGCGCAGCGACTCCGGCTCGGTGCAAACGCAGCGGCAGATCCCGACGCTGACGCAGAACGCGCCCGCCTATGACGCCCTCATCGCCGCCGACGAGAGCGACGTCTTCGGCGGCTATCTGCCATACCGCACCTGGGATCCACGCCCCGTCGCCGGCTCTGCCGGGCTGATGCCGACGAATTGGGATCCGGCGCACGAACAATGGGGCGCGCTTCAATTGCAGAACCGCTTCATTCAGACGTTCAGACGTTTGATGAACGCCCGCGACAATGCGGCGTGGCTTGCTATGCGGATGATCGGCGAAGCCGCAACGCGCGCCGCTTCGAACGATCCCGAAAAGCTGCGCCTCTACATGCTCGGCCAGGACTTCTCCATCGCCGCATTCAAAGGCGTCCGGCTGACGCTGCGGCTATGGAACCTGCAGTTGCGCCAGCCGATCCTGCTTTCCGACGGACGGATGGTTGTCTCGGTTTCGCCGCAGGAAGGCTTCCTCCATCAAGTCAGCGAACTCGACACGCTGGGAGTCGACCAGCCGGAGACGAAATGCAAACTGAAATGAAGCGTGCCTCCACCTCGACACTGAGATGCTGCAGACTCGGCCTTGCCTTGCTGCTTGCTCGCTTTGCGCGTCATGGCCGGGCTTGTCCCGGCCATCCACGCGTGAGTCCCAACGGCATGGATGCGCGCGACAAGCGCGGGCATGACGCAAGTTACGCAATTATCATGACAATGTCCGCCTTGCTTTGCTCTATGTTCTCTTTGACGCCCGCTCACGCCTACAAGGCCTATGTCAGCAATGAAAAGGGTAATTCCATCACTGTCATCGACACCGACAAGCTCGAAGCGACGGCGACCATGAGAGTCGGGCGGCGCCCGCGCGGAATCGAGCTTAACAAGGACGGCTCCGAACTTTACATCTGCGCCGGCGACGACGACGCGATTCAGGTGCTTGACACGAAGACTCTCAAAGTAACCGGAAAGCTGCCGTCCGGCCCCGATCCCGAGCTTCTGGCGCTCAGCCCCAGCGGCGACGTGATCTATGTCTCCAACGAAAACGACAATCTCGTCACGCTCATCGACGTGAAGAAGAAGGAAATGATCGGCGACATTCCGGTCGGCGTCGAACCGGAAGGCATGGCCGTCAGCCCCGACGGCAGGTTGCTGGTCAACACGTCGGAGACCACCAATATGGCGCATCTCATAGACACGCAGTCGAAAGAGATCGTCGCCAATATTCTCGTCGATGGAAGGCCGCGCTTCGCCGAATTCAAGAAGGACGGCTCCGAGCTTTGGGTGTCGTCGGAAGTCGGCGGGACGGTCGCGATCATCGATCCGGTGAAACGCGAATTGAAGCAGAAGATCAGCTTCGACATTCCGGCGATGTCGAAGGAAGCCATTCAGCCGATCGGCATATCGATCACCCGCGACGGAAAGCGGGCCTTTGTCGCGCTTGGGCCCGCCAATCGCGTCGCGGTGATCGACGCCGAAACCAAGAAAGTCGAGAAATATCTGCTCGTCGGACAGCGCGTCTGGCATCTCGCCTTCACGCCCGACGAAAAATTTCTGCTCACCGCCAATGGCGTCTCCAACGACGTTTCGGTGATCGACGTTGCGTCTTTGAAAGTGCTGAAGTCGATTCCGGTCGGCGCTTTTCCCTGGGGCGTTGTTGTGGGGCCGCAATGAGTGTGAGTCTTAACGCCTGTCATTCCCGACGCGCGAAGCGCGATCGGGAATCCAGAGCCACGATCGGCGCTGTTGGCCGCGGCTCTGGATTCCCGGTTTTTCGCTTCGCGAATGCTGGTAATGACAACCCTGTCGGAGCGCCGCAATGACCGCCGCGCTCGCGATCAGAAACGTCAGCCATTCCTATGGCGCGCGCAAAGCACTCGACGACGTGAGCTTCTACGTTTCTCCGGGCAGTTTCACCGTTCTTCTCGGCCTCAACGGCGCCGGCAAGAGCACGCTGTTCTCGCTGATCACAAGGCTTTACGCGGCGCGCCACGGCGAGATCGATATTTTCGGCCATAATGTCATGCGCAAACCAGGCGCCGCGCTGCGCCAGCTTGGCGTCGTCTTTCAGGCGCGCACGCTCGATCTTGAATTGAGCGTGATGCAGAATCTTATCTACCACGCCGCCTTGCATGGCATCGGCCCGTTCGAGGCGCACCGACTCGGACAGGCGGCGCTGGCCCGCGCCGGACTTGCTGATCGCGCGAAGGACAAGGCCCGCTCCCTGTCCGGGGGACAGATGCGCCGCGTCGAAATCGCCCGCGCATTGCTGCATGATCCGCGTCTGCTGCTGCTCGACGAGCCGACAGTCGGACTCGACATCAAGGGGCGCGCAGATCTCCTCGCGCTTGTTCGCGATCTGGTGCAGGAAAAGAGTCTCGGCGTCTTGTGGGCGACGCATCTCATCGACGAGATCGCCGACGGCGATCAGGTGGTCATCCTGCATCACGGAAAGGTGCTCGCGACCGACAGCGCGCAAACGATCGTCGCCGAGCAAGGCGCAGCGAATATTGGAGGCGCCTTCACACGTATCACCGGCGCCGGCCAGGAGAAGCTGTCGGCATGAGCGCGCGTGTCCTGCTCCGCATATGTCATTCCCGACGGGCCGAAGGCCTGATCGGGAATCCAGCAGGGCGGCAGCCAATCATTGGGTTCCCGATCGCGCGCGATGCGCGCGTCGGGAATGACAGTTGCGCTTTCAAAGGAGCGGGCGCCGATGACTGACGCCGCAGCTCCCATAGGCGACATAAAAGGTTTCACCCTTCGCCAATATCTCATCTGCCTCTCGGGCGTCGTCTGGCGCGAGGGCTTGCGCTTCCTGCATCAGCGCGAACGCTTCGTCTCGGCGCTGGTGCGCCCGCTCGTCTGGCTCTTCATCTTCGCCGCGGGATTTCGGCAGGTGCTCGGCATCTCGATCATCCCGCCTTACGAAACCTACGTGCTCTATGAAGTCTATATCGCGCCCGGTCTGATGGCGATGATCCAGCTGTTCAACGGCATGCAGTCATCGCTCTCGATGGTCTATGACCGCGAGATGGGCAATATGCGCACGCTGCTCGTCTCGCCCTTCCCGCGCTGGTTTCTGCTCGGCTCCAAACTTCTCGCCGGCGTCGCCATCTCGATTCTGCAGGTCTACGCCTTCCTGCTCATCGCCTATTTCTGGGAGATCGAGCCGCCGACGACATGGGGTTATCTGACCGTGCTGCCGGCGCTCGCGCTCAGCGGATTGATGCTCGGCGCGCTCGGGATGCTGCTGTCGTCGCTGATCAAGCAGCTCGAAAATTTCGCCGGCGTGATGAACTTCGTGATCTTTCCGATGTTCTTCGCCTCTTCCGCGCTCTATCCGTTATGGCGCGTCAAGGAGTCGAGCCCCTGGCTGTATTACGTTTGCGAAGTCAATCCGTTCACCCATGCGGTCGAACTGATCCGTTTCGCCTTCTATGAGAAAGTCGCGTGGACGTCGCTCGCGATCGTCTTCGCCTGCACGAGCGCGTTCCTTGTCGCCGCGATTCTCGCTTACGACCCGGCGCGCGGCATGCTGATGCGAAGGGGCGGTTAAGAGGCGTCAGCGCCGGCGATAATGGTAGTGGCGCGTATCGTGACGATGTGAGCGACCTTCAGGACAATTGCCGTAGCAGTCCCAGCGCCCGTGCCGCGCGCCATGCTTGAACCACTCGGCCTGTCCTTCGGTCCAGGGACTTGCCGTAACGGCATGCGGCGGGAGGAGCATCGCCAGAACGATTATCATCGTGGTCAGTTTCGACATTGCGCGCCTCCGCCCAAATGTTTCCTCTCGCGCTATTTCTTCACGTCCTTCTTGGCGTTCTCAGCCGCGAGTTCTTCGGCGACCCCCGGCGGCAATTTGACGCCAGCGGCGAGCTGGGCGCCGAGCGCGATCGCCCGCGCCTCCGTCAAGCGCAACGCGCAATAGCCGAAATCCGGCTCGCGCGCATAGGAGCGGCACACTTCCTCGCGCCAGGAGGAGAAGCCCGCCTGCTCCTTGACGAGGTAGTTGCGGATCGGTTTTTCCTTCTTGTTGCGCTCGTAGAGCTCGCGAAACGTATTGCGAACCGTCTTTTCGACGCGCGCGCGGGCGCCCAGCATTTCTTCGCCCTTCTTCGGGTCGATTTCGTCGGCGCCCATCCCCCAAAGCCCTTCCGGATCGGCGCGGCACCCGGCTTCCTTTAGTTCGCAGGCCTTGCCCTCATTGGTGACGAGGATCGCGCCGTCAAGAACGGTGAAGGAAAAGGGACAGGCGGGAAAGGCCACCTGATAGCGGCGCAGGCCGGTGTCGCTCTCACGCGCCGAGAGCTTCAAAGGCGTTCCCGCGACCTCGACTCGGCAGGTTTCCCCGGAACGCCTCAAATCGTCGCCGACGAGCGTGAGTTTTGCGACCTGCAAAATTGCGCCGGCGCGAGAGAACTCGATGGCGCTCCCCTCGCCGTCGAGCTTGAGGGTCTTTCCGACGATCGCGTCTTCGGCAGGCGCCTTCGGCATGATCGCGGGCCCAGCGGCCGCGCCCATCTCGCCACCGCCGGCGCTTTTGTTCTTGGCGGCGCCGGCGACCGTCCCCTCGGGGCTGGGAGCCACCGCTCCTGGGAGCACAATCTGTGCGCTCGCGGAGACGCCGCCGATCGCGATGAGCGCCGCCGCCCCGAATACGCGGGCGCGGCGCGCACCTGGAGTCCGAAACCCAGATTCAAACATGGCGATCGCCATCCCCCCGGCTGCAGACCGGCCCCTGCCTTCGCGGCGAGGCGCGCGCTATCGAGGCGCGAGCACCATCACCATCTGCCGTCCTTCCATGGACGGTTCGAGTTCGACCTTGGCCAGCGTGGCCGTTTCCGCTTTTACGCGCGACAGAAGTCGATAGCCGATGTCCTGATGCGCGATTTCGCGGCCGCGAAAGCGAAGGGTGACCTTCACCTTGTCGCCTTCTTCGAAGAAGCGGCGGACCGCCTTCATTTTCACGTCGTAATCGTGGTCGTCGATGCCGGGCCGAAGCTTGATCTCCTTAACCTCGACGACCTTCTGCTTTTTGCGGGCCTCGGCGGCCTTTTTCTGCTCGGCGAAGCGGAAACGCCCGTAATCCAGAATTTTGCAGACGGGGGGAGTGGAATTTGGCGCGATTTCGACGAGATCGAGCCCCGCCGTCTCGGCCATGGCCAGCGCCTCCGGCAATTGGACGACGCCGTGATTTTTCCCCTCGGAATCGATTAGCTGCACTTCTCGCGCGCGAATTTCCCGGTTGATGCGCGGCCCTTCCTTCTGGGGGGCTGCGACGCTCTTCATTGGACGGCGAATGGATCCTCTCCTTCTCTTGGCCAAAAGCCGGCCGCTGAGCCATAGGCGCAAAACAGCGACCGCCGGACTCGCAGGTCCGGGACCACGGGACAGATTCCCACGCCAGCGCGTCAAGTCAACCGTTGGAGACGCTCCGACGCCGCTTTTTGCGCGGCAGGCGTCGAATATCCTACAAAAAACCCAAAATCAGCTCGTTAACCCTTTCGGGCGCCTCTTCAGGCGTCCAGTGCGACACGCCGAGCAAAAGTTCGATCCTAAGATCGCGAACATAGCGCTCCGTGCCGTCAAGGCAGGATTCGCCGAGCGCGGCGTCTCGAAGCCCCCACACGACAAACGTGGGCGCATTTATGGGCGAATCGAGGTCTTCCGCTTCAAGAATCTCGCGGCCCGCCGCGCGATACCAATTGAGCATCGCCGTCGCCGCGCCGGGCGACGCGACATTGGCGCAATAGATGTCCATCGCTTCTTTTGGGAAGACGCATTCGCGGCCCGCCGACCATCGCATCAGCCATTCGGCGAAAGCGCCGCCGCGCATCGACAATAACCGGTCAGGCAGCCAGGGCAGCTGAAAGAAAGCGGCATAGGCGGATTTGAGCTTCTGCCCGAATTCCTGTTCGAGCGCCCGTCGAAAGCATAGAGGGTGCGGAATATTCAAAACGACGAGGGCGTCGATGGGACGCAGCCGGCGAATCGCCACGACCCAGGCGATGAAGCCGCCCCAATCATGGCCGATGAGCGAGACCGAAGCGGGACGCGCCGCGTCGATCAATCCGGCGACGTCAGTCGTCAGCGCCTCAAGCGAATAGGCGGCTTTCTCAGCCGGGCGTGTGGTCCCGCCATAGCCGCGCTGATTGACCGCCCAGACCCGAAATCCCGCCGCGGCGAGCGGGCCCGCGAGATGGCGCCACATGATCGCGCACTGGGGGAAGCCATGCAGCAAGAGCGCTAGCCGGTCGCCCGCGCCAGCTTCGAAAACCTCGAATTCGATTCCATTGGCTGGAACGATGATACGACGCGCCCCGAGAAGGGTCGCCGCCGACGTCACATCTGGCCCGCCAGCGCCGGGCAGCTCGGACAGGGCGCGCCGCCCGCCATGGCGGCGCAGCTTTCCGCCGACTCTCCTCCCGCGGCGGGGCGCGCGATCAAGGAGAGCTGCCGCTCGACATGGGCGCCGCCACAGGCCGGACAGTCGGGAGTTTCATCGAAACGCGACAGGGTCTCGAATTCATGCGCGCAATCATTGCAGCGATAGGCGAAAAGCGGCATTAGCCCTCTCAGGCGGCTTGTCGGATGGAGAGGCGATTTTACCGGACCGCTCGCCGGGCGCAAGGCGCGTCGGAGACGCCGGCCTTGCCCTACAGAGGCCGCGCTAAATTCCATGCATCGATTCATGTCAGGGATATTCGGATGACCTATCGCGCGCCGCTCGACGACATTCTCTTCGCCCTGCGCCTCGCGGCCGGCAACGGCGCGATGGCGACGGGCGGCATATATGGCGACCTCGCCGACGGCGTCGCTGATCAGACTCTGGCTGAGGCGGCCAAATTCGCCGAACAGGTTCTCCTGCCGCTCGACACGATCGGCGATCGCGTCGGTGCGACATACGCCAATGGCGCCGTTACGACCCCGCCCGGCTGGCGCGAAGCCTACGCGCAATGGAAAGAAGGCGGCTGGAACGCGATCGGGGCCGGCGAGGATTACGGCGGCCTCGACCTCCCCGCCCTGCTCAACGCCGGCTGCACCGAGATTTGGAACGCCTGCAACATGGCCTTCGCGGTCTGTCCTCTGCTCGGCCATGGCGCCATCGAGGCGATGGAGGCGCATGCGACGGATGCGTTGAAAGAAGCCTATCTGCGCAGAATCGTCAGCGGCGAATGGACGGCGACGATGAATCTGACCGAGCCCGGCGCTGGATCAGATCTCGGTTTGATGCGCACGCGCGCCGAACGCGCCGAAGACGGCTCGTACCGTCTTTTCGGCCAGAAGATTTTCATCACCTATGGCGAGCACGATCTTGCGCCGAATATCGCGCATCTCGTGCTGGCGCGTCTTCCCGACGCGCCAGAGGGCACGCGCGGCATCTCGCTGTTTCTGGCCCCGAAGTTCCTGCCAGACGAGACCGGCGCCTTCACGCGGCGCAATGATCTGCGTTGCGGGGGGATCGAGCACAAGCTCGGAATACACGGATCGCCGACCTGCACCATGATCTATGGCGATGAAGACGGCGCCGTCGCTTTTCTCATCGGCGAGGAAAATAAGGGCCTCGCCTGCATGTTCACGATGATGAACAACGCCCGCCTGTCGGTGGGCCTGCAAGGCGTGGCGCTCGCCGAGCGCGCGACGCAGATGGCGATTCAATACGCGCGCGAGCGCAAGCAGGGGCGCGCGCCCGGCGCCAAGGAGACGAGCGCGATCATCGAGCATCCCGACGTCGCGCGCATGCTGCTGACCATGGCGAGTTCGACGGCCGCCGCGCGGGCGATCTGCTACGAGACGGCCGCGTCCATCGATCGCGCGCGCCGCGACAGCGATCCGGCGCGCGCAGCGGCGGCGCATGAGCGCGCCAGTCTGCTCACGCCCGTCGCCAAGGCGTTTTCAACCGACATCGCCAATGAGACGACGTCGCTCGCCATCCAGGTTTTCGGCGGCATGGGCTATATCGAAGAGACCGGCGTGGCGCAGCTGATGCGCGACGCCCGCATCTGCGCGATCTACGAAGGCACGAACGGCATTCAGGCGATCGATCTCGTCACGCGCAAGATTCGCGGCGGCGACGGCGCGGCGCTGGCGCGCGAGATCGACGACATGCGCGCTATCGCGGGCGAAGCGGACGTTTCGCGCGAAGCGTTGCGCGAGTCGGTCGAGGCGCTGGCGCGGGCGAGCGCGTTTCTGACGAAAGCCGAACTCGCCAGCGCGCTCGCCGGCGCGACGCCTTATCTGCGGCTCTTTGCTCTGGCGCGCGGCGCGACTGTGCTGATGAAGGGCGCGAAGGCCGCGGCGCTGGAGAATAATCCGAGCGCGACGCGCTACGTCGGGCTCGCGCGCTTCTTTGCCGAGAATATCGCGATCGCCGCGCCGGGCTTGGCGAAGTCTGTGGTCGAAGGCGGCGATTCGGTAAACGTGTCGCATGCGGCGCTTGGGGAGTGAACGGCCCCCTCCCCAGCCCTCCCCCGCTTCGCGGGAGAGGGAGCAGGTGGCGCCGTCATCAGGATTTCGCGAAATGCACGGGACGATCTCGCGAACGGCTGATCGTTAGGGTCCCCTCTCCCGCGAAGCGGGGGAGGGACAGGGAGGGGGTCAGGCGCCGACGAACTCCCGCAGCGCCTGTTGCTGCGCGTCGGCCATATGCAGGCCGAGTTTTGAGCGGCGCCAAAGCATGTCGTCGGCGGTTCGCGCCCATTCCTTTTCGCGCAGATAGGCGATCTCCGCCTCCGTCAAGCCGCAACCAAAATCGCGGCCAAGATCGCTCACGCTCCGCGCATCCTTCAAAATCTCGAAGACGCGCGTTCCATAGGCGCGCGCGAGACGCAACGCCAATGCGTCGCCGAGAAACGGCTTATCGCGTTTGAGATCGTCGAGAAATTGATCGAAACCTTGCGGCATGTCGCCGCCGGGAAAAACGGCGCTCGCTGTCCAGGCCGGGCCATGCACCGGAAGAAAGCGAGCGAGCTGGTCAAGCGCATGCTCGGCGAGCCGCCGCGCCGTGGTGATCTTGCCGCCGAATGTCGACAGCGCCGGCGCCGAATCCTCGGGCGCGTCGAGATCGAAGGCGTAATCGCGCGTGACCACCGAGGCTTTGAGCGCGCCGTCGTCGTAAAGCGGCCGCAGGCCGGCGTAGCTCCACCTGATGTCGTCGCGCGTCGCCGGTTGGCGCAGGAAATGGTTGAGCGACGCGAGCAGATAGTCCGTCTCCGCATCGCTGATCGCCACGGCGCCCGGCGAACCTTCATAGGAAACGTCGGTCGTGCCGACGAGCGTGAATTCGCGCTCATAGGGAATCGCGAAAACGATGCGACCGTCGGGGTTTTGCAGAATATAGGCGTGGGCGCCCTCGAAGAGCCTGCGCAGAACGAGATGCGAGCCCTTCACCAGACGCACATGTTTGCGCGAATGGATATGGAGCGCGTCTTCGATCACTTCCGACACCCAGGGGCCGGCGGCGTTGACGAGCGCCCGCGCCTCGATCGTCTCGCCATCCGTGAGCGTCGCCCGCCAATTATCGCCCTGTCGCGCGGCGTGAACGAGCTTCGCGCCGACGCTGATCGCCGCGCCGCGCTCGGCCGCGTCGCGCGCGTTCAAGACGACGAAGCGGGAATCATCCACCCAGCAATCGGCGTAAGTGAAGCCGACGCGGTAGACGTCGCGTAGCGGCGCACCCAGCAAATCACCGGTCAGAGCGCGCTGCGAAAAAGTGGGAACCGGTTTTTCGCGTAAAGCGCGCTCTAAACTTTTGGAATCGATCACGTCATCTGCATTTGGGCGATTCCGCCCAAATGCAGCGTGATCTAGCCTCACCATATGCGAGCCTTCGAGGCGTTTGCGGCGCGCAAGATGGTCGTAAAGGAACAGGCCGAGACGCAGCAGCCAGACCGGCCGCAGGCCCTTCTCATAAGGCAGAACGAATTTTAGCGGCCAGATGACATGCGGTGCGGCGCCGAGCAGCAATTCGCGCTCGGCGAGCGCCTCATGCACGAGGCGAAATTCATAAAGCTCGAGATAGCGCAGACCGCCGTGGATGAGCTTGGTCGAGGCGGAGGACGTTCCCTGCGCGAGATCGCCCTGCTCCACGAGCCTGACGGCGAGTCCGCGCCCGGCGGCGTCGCGGGCGATGGCGCAGCCGTTGATCCCGCCGCCGACGATAAGCAGATCGTAAATCATGGCGTCACTCGATTCGAGACGCCATGACTATAGCGCTACGCCTGCGGACGGGCCGCCTGCCGACGATTTGCGCCGCTGTTGGCGCGCCGCTTCTGGCCGTTCGGCGCGCCTTGGCGCTTGGTCGCGGGACGCTGTCCGTCGCGCCGCGGATGCTGCGCGCCGCTGCGATGCGGCGCCGGCGGCTTTGGCCTTTTCGGCGCCTGGCGCATCGGCGCAGCGTCATCGTTCCGCGCTTCCGCGCCGCGCCGGTCGGTGCAGTCGAGCGTCTGCCGCGTCAGCTTCTCGATCGCGCGCAGCAGCGGCCGCTCGCCATTGTCGCAGAGCGAAATCGCCCGGCCGGTGGCGCCGGCACGCGCGGTGCGGCCGATGCGATGCACATAGGCTTCGGCGACTTCCGGCAATTCGTAATTGACGACATGGGTCACGCCGTCGACGTCGATGCCGCGCGCGGCGATGTCGGTCGCGACCAGCACGCGTGTGCGGCCCTTTCGAAAGCCGTCGAGCGCGCGCAGACGCTGGCTCTGGCTCTTGTTGCCGTGGATCGCGTCGGCGCCGACGCCGGCGCTCTCCAGATGCTGCGCGACGCGATCGGCGCCGCGCTTGGTGCGCGTGAACACGATCGCCCGCGAGATTTCGCGGTCGCTCAGCAATTCCAACAGCAGCTCGCGCTTGGCGTTGCTGGCGACGAGATACACATGCTGCTCGACGCGCTCGGCGGTGGTCGCCGCCGGCGTCACCGACACTTTCGTCGGCTCATGCAGCATGTCGTCGGCGAGCGCGGCGATCTCCCGCGGCATGGTCGCCGAGAACAGCAGCGTCTGCCGGCGCTTCGGCAGTTTCGCGACGATCTGGCGGATCGGCACGATGAATCCAAGATCGAGCATATGATCGGCTTCGTCGAGCACCAGCGCCTCGGTCGCCGCGAGCTTCAGCCTGCCGCTGCCGATATGGTCGAGGAGCCGGCCTGGCGTCGCCACCAGCACGTCGAGGCCGCGCGCCAGCATGTCGATTTGTGGACGATGCGACACGCCGCCGACGATCACGCCGACGCTCGGCCGGAAGAACTGGCCGTAAGCGCGGAAACTGTCGGCGATCTGGGTGGCGAGTTCGCGCGTCGGCGCGAGAATGAGCGCGCGCGCCGTATTGGGCGCCGGGCGGCGCCGATCGGCGAGCAGCCGCTGCAGGATCGGCAGCGCGAAAGCCGCCGTCTTGCCGGTGCCGGTCTGGGCGACGCCGAGAAGGTCGCGCCCTTGCAGAAGCGCGGGGATTGCCTGGGCCTGGACCGGCGTCGGAATTTCATAGCCTTCGCGCGCAAGGGCGCGCAGCAGGATCTCGTTGAGGCCGAGATCGGAGAATGTCTTCACTTAGCTGTTGCTTTCAGTTGTCGATTCGCGCCCAAAGGACCGCGCGTGAACACGCCGGCTCCGGGCGAAACAGAGATCGGGCCCCGCGTAACGGGCCGTCAATATGGGAAAAGGGGGCGCTCGACAGCTCGTCGACGGTCACGTCGACATACGCGGCTGGAGCGCCTCATGCTGCGGCGCAGCGCAGTCTTCATACAGGAGCGCGGCGGCAGGGTCAATGCGGAGCGCATGCGGGTGCGAATTCGCGTTAACTTCAGCTCGCTTTCAGCCGTCATGCCCGGCCTTGTGCCGGGCATCCACGCCGGACAATCGCAAAACGCATGGCGGGGAGCCAGCATGTTCTCACATTTGCGTCGTGTCGTCGCGTGGATGGCCGCGACAAGCGCGGCCATGACGCGGCGAGGTAGCGCCTGGACTTTCGTCGAAGGCGACAACTCTCGCCCTCTCGCCTATAAGCCGGCGCTCGTACCCGCGAAAGGGATGCGAACCCATGAACGCAATCGCAAATTTCGACGGCGCGGAAATTCTCAACACTTTCGTCTCGCTCGCCGTGGCGATCGTTCTCGGCACCGCGATCGGCGCCGAGCGTCAGTATCGCCAGCGCACCGCGGGGCTGCGCACCAACGCGCTGGTCGCGCTCGGCGCCTCGGCCTTCGTCGATCTCGGCATGCGGCTGATGGGCAATCAGGGCGCGACCCAGGTGCTCGCCTATGTCGCGTCGGGCGTCGGGTTTCTTGGCGCCGGCGTCATCATCAAGGAAGGCATGAATATTCGCGGGCTTAACACTGCGGCGACCATTTGGTGCTCGGCGGTGATGGGAGCCTTCGCCGGCGCCGACCGGCCGGCGGAAGCGGTCCTGCTCACGGCGTTCATTCTCGCGGGCAACACCTTCCTGCGGCCGCTCGTTCATTGGATCGAGCGCGCGCCGATCGACGAGAGCGCGACGGAAGCCGTCTATGAGGTCCGCGTCGCCGGCAGCGAAGCGCGGCGCGACTCCATTCGCGACCAGATGATCGAAAGGCTGGAGGCCGCCGCCTATCCCATTCAGGACATCGCCGAACATGAGCGCGAAGACGACGTCGAAATCATCGCGACGCTGGCGACGTCGAGCGTGACCAGCGAACAGCTCGACGCGGTCGTTGAGTCCCTCGCCGCGCTCGACGGCGTCTCGCATGCGACATGGTCTTCGCACACGAGCGATTGAGGGGGCGGGGCGGGAAGGAAGTGACGCCGAGTCTTGATTGGCGATTTCAGCTTATAACCCTGAGTGATCCTTCACAAGGCGCGCATTGCGCCTTACCGCGCCATTGCCAAAATGTCGGCGCGAACTTCAGTGCGCGTCGGTTTTATCATTGGGAAAAAAGCAGGAGCGCTCCATCGTGAGCGGGCGAGCACGCAAGGCTCCAACTTTACGAAAACCCCGATTTAGAAGTAATTTGAACCTCAGCCGCCCCGAAAGAGTTGAACATCCGATATTAGTCACTGGCGTCGAGACCGGAGGGAATCGTGCCGACGATCGTTCCAATTCACGGAACCTTCGCTGCCGGACCAGAAGAAGGTGACCAGTGGTGGCAGCGAGGATCACCATTCGAACGTCACTTTCGGGAATGCATCGAGGCCAATGAGGGTGACCTCTCGTTTCAGCCCCTGCATTGGAATGGCAAGAACAGCGAAGACTCTAGACGAAAGGCTGCGGCAAACCTGCTGAAGCAGTGCGAGGCGCTTGAGAACAGGGGTGAAAAATATGTTCTGATAGGTCATTCTCACGGGGGCTCCATTATAAGCAACGCGTTGCTGCTGGCGAGCAAGGCGAAGTTACCGTTGCCCAACTTGATGCAAGCAATCACGGTGGGGACCCCCTTTATCCACCTCGCCAAACGCAGCGCCTTATTGAACATCTTCGTTCCCGTTCTGCTCATCGTTGTGTTTCTTGCCGCGCTCGGAGCAGTTGTCTCCTCCGCGACTACCTCCGGAGGCTTTCTCAACCGCCAGCTCGCAGCCCTCGATCCCGCCTTCAATCATGAACGCTCATCGCAGTGCGCGCTTGGTGATTCCCCCGCTCCACCTTCTGCTCGGCTAGCGATAGACGGAAGGAAGCCATTTCCCGAAACGCATGGGTTAGTCCCACTGACGCGCTCTGACCTATTCTCGCTTCCCAGTGCATTCGAGATCATCGAAAATACTTACAAGGGCATCGTTGGCTTTGCGGTCTTGTTCATTATCAAGCTCTTTCTTGACGAACGCGCTAAGGCGGACAGTGCGATCAGCCGGACCAATATACACAGGGCAAGGAACCAGTATGCGTCACGGTGGTTAGGGATTGCGCATGCGCACGATGAGGCCATTGGAGGCCTGTCGCGTGCGATCACGCTAGGTCAAGACTTGCTAATGCCAAAGATTAATATACAAATTTGGGCCATTTTCACGCTGTTACAGGCCGCGCTATTCATTGTTTTCTTCCTCTTTTGGGTGGTGTTGTTCTCAGCGGCTAAACAAATCCAACCTTTTTCTCCCAACATCCTTTCGAACGTCCTGAGGGCGATAACTGAATCGCCAGGACCGAAAATCGGACTTGCCGTCGCGATTGTCTTTGCCGGATGCTTAACGGTCGTATGCATTTCCAAGAGATTAAGCGAGGCATCTGTTGGCGCCCTTCTCAGTGAGTTCTCGCAGCGCCTCTTTCTCCGTTTGGACTTCCCCGGGCAAAGCGCCACCAAAATTTCGGATAGGCCGATGTGGTCGGAGCAGCCGCCCGTGGGCCTGCCCGTTGGCCTCGCCGAACAATTGACCGTTTTTGATGAGTCTCAGTCACTGGCATTCGTTGAGACATTGCGTCGCGAACTCTACTCGGCCTTGGAGTCGAAGAACGCAGAGGCTCTTCCGAATTTCTCCGAGTTGATGGCCGCCTTTGAGCTTACGCATACGGCCTATTTCAACTCCCCCCTTTTTAGAAAGCTGATATTCGCTGCTCTGATCGAACAGCCGGCTTTGCGAGCTACGTCCGTCTTTTCAACTGACCCGGATTTCGGCTGGCTGAGGGAATGGTTGAGAAAATACCGAACACAAGCGAGTAAAGACGCAAGCGTTTCGGCGTCCGCAATGTAGCATGGGCGATCGCCGCCCAGGCGCCTAGCAATGTCCGCATCCGGCGCGTAGCGGAAATCTAATCGAGCCATTTCTGTCGCCCCACCTTGCTCTTGACTCTTTTCCCGCTTAGCGTTTCCGCACGAGTGCCGGTCGATTCGTCGAGTCAGCTGTCGCGGACGCTGTGGAAAGTTCGCGCTTTCGAGGGATCAGAACATGGATCGGGATACGCTCGGCGACATCGCCGAGTCCGCCCCTTTGGCGGGCGAAAGCGCCGATGATCGCAGCCCCGCCGCTTCCGTCGCCGGCAAGAATTCCATCAGCGTTCCGGCGCAGCTCGTCACCCAGGGCAAGCACCGCTTTTATGCGCTGGTGTTGCCGAGCGGGCTGCTCGCCGAGACCTGCGTCGTCGAGCCGCGGGTCGAAAATCCGATCGAGGGCTTCCAGCGCCTGCTCGACGAAAAGCGCGCAAAATCCATCGCCAAATATATCGACGCCGGCTTCGGCACGGTGCCGGGCGCCGTGGTGCTCTCCGCCCAGTCCCGCGCCCATATGCATTATGACCGCGCCGCGGGAACGCTGACCTTCCGGCAGGACCCCCGCGCCTTTCTCATCATCGACGGGCAGCATCGTGTCTTCGGCTTCAAGCTGGCGAAAGGCGCGGTCGACGTCCCCGTGGTGATCTACAACAGGCTGAGACGCTCGGAAGAATGCCGCCTGTTCATGGACATCAACACCAAGCAGCGGCCGGTGCCCAACGAACTCCTGCTCGACATCCGCCGCCTTTCCGAAGTCGAGACGCAAGCCGACGCGCTGCTGCACGACGTTTTCGATCTCTTTCACACGCGGGGCGACAGCGCCCTCAAGGGCCTGCTCAGTCCGGCGGAGCGGCGCAAGGGCGCGATTTCGCGTGTCACCTTCAACGCCGCGCTGCGCTCGATCAAGGGCGCCTTCGACGACGCCCGCGCCGAGGAAGTCTACGCCGTCCTCAACGCCTATCTGCGCGCCTGCCGGCATGGTCTCGGCCTGCACAACGCCGACGAGCAGATCGCGCATCCGGCGCTGTTCAAGGCGCTGGCGCTGCTCTTTACCAATGTCGCGGAGCGGGTGGCCGACCGCCATGGCGGAAAATACACGGTGGCGAATTTCGAGGACGTGCTCATTCCCTTCTTCAAGCGCCTGAAGAAATCCGATCTGCCGCGCGCCGGCATGAGCCATGTCGCGCTGCATGAGCATTACAGCAAGGCGCTAAGCGCCGGCTTCCTGATCAAACAATGGCTCTTCTCCTGAGCTGAACGGATCGACGCTCATGTCCGCGTCGAGGACGCCGCGCATGGTGAGACCATGCTCGGTCTTTTCCCAATGGAAAGGTCGCCGCCAGAGTTCATAGACGGCGCGCCAGGCGGCGACGCTCAGCATCGTCAGCCACAGCGGCAGATAGATCAGCGACGGGCGAAACCGCGTCAGGTTCCGACGGCGCATGCCGACAGCGAGCGGGAGAACGAGGGCGGCCGCGCCGGCGATCGCCAGAAAGCACCATAGCGCGCTCAGGGCGATCTCGAGCGGCGAAACCGGCGTCAGCAGCGCGCCGAACATCGCGTCATGCGCCATCCGCGCCGCCAGAAACGGACCGAGCAAGGGCCCAAACAACGCGCCGGCGAACATCGCGAGCACGGCGATGGCGCGACGGGCTCCAAGATCGACGAAAAGCCGCACCGGCCGGCGGCAATGCACGACGAAGGTTTGCATCCAGCCCTTAAACCAGCGGGTGCGTTGTTTCACCAACGCCCCGAACGTCGCCGGCGCCTCTTCGAAGGTTTGCGAAGCGAAGGTTTGCACCTCGAAGCCCGCGCGCGCCAGACGCAGGCCGAGATCGGCGTCTTCGGTGACGTTGAACGCGTCCCAGAAGCCGATCTCGCGCAGCGCCTCGATGCGGAAATGATTGGACGTGCCGCCGAGAAATAGCGGCATGCCCATCAGGGCCAGTCCCCTGTTGTGAACATCGAAGAGAGCGGCATATTCGAGAGCGAACATCGCCGTCATCCAGTTGAGTTCGCCATTGTCGATGGCGAGGCTCGCCTGCAGACAGGCGACGTTTGCCGGCAGTTTCGCAAAGAATGTCGCGGCGCGTCGCAACTGCCGCGGCTCGGGCAGGTCTTCTGCGTCAAACACGGCGACGAGCGCGCCGCGGGCAAGCGGCATGGCGACGTTTAGCGCGCGCGGCTTGGTGCGCGGAACGCCCTCGGGCGCGACGACGATCTCATGCGGCGCGCGGGGCGGATGCGCCCGCAACGCGGCCGCTGTCGCTTCGTCGTCGGCTTCGATGACGAATTTCACGTCGAGCTTCGCTCTTGGATAGTCCGGTATTATGGCGCAAACGCCACAAGCGATCTAGCCGATAACGCCTTATTTTCTCGGCATGGCCGAGATTCGCACAGTCACCACGCTGCGCCGAAAGCGCGACGAAATCATCACCGTCATCAAGCTCTATGAGCGCCAGCTAGAACAAGCCCGCGCAGACCTCGCGCACGTCAATGCCGCGATGCGCCTATTCGACGCCGGCGCCGACGTGAGGCCCTACGTCGATATTCACCGTGTCTTTAAGCGGGCAGAGAAAATCGAACTGTGCCGGGAAGCGCTCACCGCCGGCCCGATGACGACGAAAGAAGTCGCGCTGTTTTTGATGTGCCGGAAGGGCCTCGATACGGGCGACAAGGTTCTGGCGAAAGCCGTCGCCAACAATCTCATTCATTCGCTGCGGATGCAGGCCGCGCGCGGGCGCATCGTCATGGACGGGAAGCGGAAGGGCGTTTGCGTTTGGCGTATTGGCGCTAAATATCAAGTTTAATTCCTGTATAATCTTCAATTTGTTTCTTCGCAAATCCGCGAGCTAAAGACTTTAGTAAATCAAAAGAAAATGACCCGGCAGATTGGGCTCCATCCTTCGTTTTTCGCCATATTTCATTGTCCCTGACTTCATCCAAAAATTCATGTCCACACCACGTTAGCTCAATGAAACCATATTCAATGTGACCGCAGATATATCCTTCCGATGTTATGAGCCCAGCATCCGTCATTTTCTTAATAAGATATAATATTTCTTCCGATCTATCTTGATGATCTTTTATGATAGCAACAGATGAAGTTGGTTCTGTAGATTTCTCTACAGCAATAAGTATTTCCCTTACTAAATCCATATCACGCTTCACGTCAAAATCCTCGTCGGAAAAATGCTCCACCAGCATGACAAGCCCTCCCGTTTCGTGTAGCCTAAAGGCTCACGACGATGGGCTTCGTCATCCGGTCTAAGCGGGGTTGCCGCCCCGCCGACCACCTTACAAGATAATCAAGATGTTGTCGGCGCGCCAGTCACGCCGCAACATGCCGTTGCCAATATCCCGTGAAATCCGGGCTGGCCTTTTTCTTCGTCATTAGAGACGCAAGGCGCTCAACCTGTTCGCCGTTGCTCATGCGGCGGTGATCCTCGCGCCATGACGCTTCCTGCGCATAACGGAGCAAATAGACGCCCGCGACGTGGTGGTGATGGCCGATCTCGGCGCGGCGCAGGCGCGAGAAATAGGACTCGGCGTCGTTCGTGCACGCGCCGTCCGCGCTATAAGCCTCTTCATGATTGATCCGGCGCATCTCGAAATGGCTGTGAAGGGCGTTCCATGCGCCGGCTTCGTCGGCATGGACGATTGAGCCTTTGACGATGCGCGCGCGAATGAAATCGAGTGCATGGCCTTCCGAGCGGAAGACGGCCGGAACGGAGCGTCCGTCGCGGGCGCGGACGATGACGACGCATTGACGCTTGCCGGTCTGATTGATGGCAAGACGACGATCACGGCGGTTTTCGCGGTTATTAGCCGGCTTAACGTAGCCGCCGAAGTAGCCGCCGTCGATTTCCACTTCCTCGCCGGCGCCGCCGACAACGCGGCCCTTCATTTCTTCGGCCATCGCTTCGCGCAGCTT
>VGEB01000018.1 GCA_016869435.1 Alphaproteobacteria bacterium
AAAAATCCGGTCTGCCGGTCTATCGTTCGGAAGTTGGACATCCACAGTCGCTCGTGGTCCGGTGGGAATCAACGAGCCGATTCTAAACCGAACCATCGCGCCGTGTTTAAGTCCGACAAGCTGCTAGAGCTCCGAGATAAAATGGACGCCGGTTTTTCGCGCCAGACGCGGCGCGATCTCGCGCCGATGTCAGTCGACGCGAACTTCCTTCGTCTTCTTCCGGTTCATGCGATCCGACTCGTATTCGAGATATCTGACTTCCAGCGGCTCTGCGTTCGCGCCTGGACGCAGACAAAACGAGGGGCGGGGCGAAAAGCCTCCTTCGAGGTTCTGGAAGCAATCCGAGAAGCGCACCTCGCACTGAAACATGGTTTCGCTTTTCGGCGCCGCCCGCGCGACGACGACGCGCGCTTTTTCGATCGCCTGCTTGCAGATGTCCGGCGTGAAGCCCCACGCCTCGCAGTCGCTTTGCGTCGCCATATATTTGCCGTCGCCGGTACAGACGGGCGAGCGTCGCAAGGCGTAAAAGACTGAAAATCCTGCGGCCACGATAGCGACGGCGATAATGACGAATTTGAACATGGAAAATTCGCTCGCGAGATGGACCAACGCCGCGCTGGGATAAATAGTCGCGGGCGCGCGGCTGGGGCAAGCGCAAACTGAGCTTTTGCCTATTGCTTCGATGCGGCGATGCAGCGCGCCTGCGGGCGCTTCAGTCGCTTGACAGGGCTGAGCGTCTGCAATACTCCCAAAAGACCGCATTTCGGAACCGCGGCGGAGAGCTGCGAGCATTATGGCTCTCCGGGCGCGGTTAGGGCCGAATAAGCGATGCAGACGCGTTACCGCCTGAGTGAGGTCGATGTTGATCTAAGACCGAATTGGGCCGGCGTCAGCCATGCTATCCACTTGACCAATTCTACTTCGACTGCAACGCCGCTTTCGCGGATTGCGGAGCGAATTTCGGCATGTGGCGAAACCGGCAGTGTGTGACAGAAGGAGGAAACTATGGGCGCTATTCTTGAATTGACGAGCTATGCGGCGACCCCGGTCGGCATGATTGCGATCATTGTCATCGGCGCGGCCGCTTATTTCGCCGCCCGCTGGGTGTTCAGCGACTAAGACAAGATTTCAAGAAGCATAGAAAAGCGGCGCGCTGGCCCGTCCAGCGCGCCGCTTTTTCATGCCTGTTCGCCTTCTCGCCGGCGCGCCAAGAGGCTTGCATCCGCCGGCGCCTGCGGTATTGTGGTTATCCCCACCTCTAACGGGCGGGTGGCGCCGACCCGGTGGGTTGGATTTTGAGCTGTATCCAAGTTCGTCATAGGGTAAGAGCGAACAAATGCGCTGCGGTTGCGCGGCGGCGGAGGCTTGATGGCTCCTACCTCTTCGATCAGGGCCGCGAGTGACCAGAAGGACAGTTCACGCGTCGCGCGGCTCGAGGGCGGCGACGGCGCGCATGCGGCGGTCGCGGAGCGCATCGACGTCGCCATCGCGGACAAGAGCCCCCTGATCCTCGCAGGACTGGACAAGCTGCTGTCGGACGATCGCCGCTTCAACCTCGTGGCGAAGCTGACGGACGGCGAGGAGTTTCTTGAAGCGGCGCGCCAGCAGAAATTCACTATCGCCGTCATCGGATGGCAATTGCCCACGGTCCACGCCCGCGACGTTTTGCGCGCGCTGTCGCGCCAGGTCGCTGCGCCCAAAATCGTCGTCTACAGCGGCACCAACGATCCCGCGGCGCCGGCCGAGACTCTCCAGCTTGGCGGCGCCGGCTTCGTCTCGAAGCGCGCCCCGCCGGAGCGGCTGCTCGATGTGCTCGCCGCAGTGGCGGCGGGCGACATGGTGTTTCCTTTCGTCGACATTCGCAAAATGCGCAGCGACCCGCTGGAGAATCTCACCTTGCGGGAACGTAGCCTGTTGTCGGCGCTCGGATCCGGCCACACCAACAGTCAGCTCGCCAAGGATTTCGGGGTCTCGATCAACACGATCAAATTCCATCTGCGCAATCTTTTCGAAAAGCTCGAGGTGCGCAATCGCGCGCAGGCCATCGCCCTCTTTCTGGAAATGAAGCACGGCGCTTATCCGGGCGGCGCGGGCGGGCGCAGCATGGAGCCGGCGAGTTCGTCGCGCGGACGGCGCAACCGCCCTGAATAGAGTGCGCAGCCTTGGGCGAATTGCCCGACCTAGATTGCGTCACGGCGCCGGAAACAGCGCGTCGCTTTTGCCGGCGAGCCAATAGGCGACAAGCCCCACCCATTCATGTGCGGCGAATTCGACGACGCCCATCGCCTTGGTCGGCGAGCCTGGGAATTCGAGCCCGGCGGCGCCGCTCGTGCGATAGTCGACGGGATAGGCGATCACGTCGAATCCGGCCTCGCGAAACGCGCCGACGGCGCGCGGCATGTGCATCGCCGAGGTGACGAGCAGCCAGCGCTCCCTAGGCTTCGGATGAAGCAGTTCGCGCGCGAACATGGCGTTCTCGTAAGTGTTGCGCGAACGGCGTTCGTACAAGACGTCGTTTCGATCGAGCCCGACCTCGCGCCAAAAACGCTGGACGGCGTCGGCCTCGGGGATGGGTGAGCCGCGCAGCGCGGCGGAGCCGCCGGCAAAGACGAGATGCGCATTCGGATATTTGCGTTTGAGCGCGATCGGCTCAGTGATGCGCTCGGCCGCGTCAACCAACGTCGGCCGGTCGCGAGCGGCGGTCAACCGCTCGTCGATCGTTCCGCCGAGAACGATGATGCCGTCTGGCGGCGGCATGTTGTCGGGCGGAGGCTGAAAGCGCGCTTCGAGGGGACCCGCCAGCAGACCGCCGAGCGGTCCGAACGCCATCAGCAGCAGTGCGAACGCGCTCACGCTCGAGAGTGCGCGCCCCAATGCATTCCATCGGCTGAACAACAGCATTGCGCCGGCGACGCCGAGGAAAATGGCGAGGGCGACGGGCGCGAGAAAGAACTCGAATATCTTCGAGAGGAGAAAGAACATCGGTTCACGTCGTTCCTCGGCGCGTCAGAGACGCCACGCGGACTCTCGGACCGTTTGCGGACGCCTTTGCCGCGGTCACATATTCGGATAATTCGGTCCGCCGCCGCCCTCCGGGGGAACCCAGGTGATATTTTGCGCCGGGTCCTTAATGTCGCAAGTCTTGCAGTGAACGCAATTCTGCGCGTTGATCACAAAGCGCGGATCGCGGCGCGTCTCCTCGTCGGCGTAGACAACTTCATAGACGCCCGCGGGGCAATAGAGCCGCGCGGGCTCGCCATAGATCGGAAGGTTGCGCTCGATGGGAATCGCCGGATCGGCGAGCTTCAGGTGGACCGGCTGATCCTCCTCGTGATTGGTGTTCGAGACGAACACCGACGACAGCTTGTCGAAGACAAGTTTGCTGGCGCGTTTCGGGTAAGCGATCGGCGTCACTTCGGAGAGCGGCTTTAAAGTCTCGTAATCGGCCTTGCCGTGCTTGAGCGTGCCGAAGAGAGAAAAGCCGAATAATTCGTTCGTCCACATATCGAGACCGAAAAGCGGCGCGCCGACATAAGTGCCGTATTTGGACCACAGCGGCTTGACGTTGCGCACGGGCTTCAGATCGCGACCGATGTCGGAAGCGCGCCAAGCTGCGTCATAAGCGCCGATCTCGTCATGCGCACGGCCTTCGCCGATGGCCGCCGCGACATGTTCGGCGCACAAAATTCCTGAGAGCATCGCATTGTGCGATCCCTTGATGCGCGGCACGTTCATGAAGCCTGCGGCGCAGCCGACCAGCGCGCCGCCGGGCATGACGAGGTTGGGCACGCTCTGCCACCCGCCTTCGGTCAGCGCGCGCGCGCCATAGGACAGACGTTCGCCGCCTTCGAGCGTCGGCGCAATCCGCGGATGCGTCTTGAAGCGTTGAAACTCATCGAAGGGCGAGAGCGTCGGATTCGAATAGTTGAGATGCACGACGAAACCGATCGACACGAGATCTTCGTCGAGATGATAAAGGAAGGAGCCGCCGCCGGCGTCGGCCGCGAGCGGCCAGCCGAAGGAATGCTGCACGAGCCCTTCCTTGTGCTTTTCCTTGGGAATGCGCCAAAGCTCCTTGAAGCCGATACCGAATTTCTGCGGCTCGCTGTTTGCGCAAAGGTCGTATTTGGCGAGCAGCTGCTTGGTCAGCGAGCCGCGCGCGCCTTCGGCGAAAATCGTATATTTGCCCTTAAGCTCCATCCCGCGGGTGAAGCTGTCCTTAGGTTTGCCGTCGCGGCCGACGCCCATGTCGCCCGTGGCGACGCCAAAGACTTCGCCCTTGTCGCCGTAAAGAACTTCGGCGCCGGCGAAGCCGGGATAGATTTCCACCCCAAGGTTTTCGGCTTCCGAGGCGAGAAAGCGAACGACATTGCCGAGCGAGCCGATAAAATTGCCGTGGTTGTTCATCAGCCGCGGCATCAGCATATTGGGAATGCGAAGGCCGCCTTTTTCCGTCAGCAAAAGAAAATGGTCTTCGTGCACCTGAGTTTTCAACGGAGAGTCTTCACGCGTGCGCCACTCGGGCAGAAGACGATCGAGGCCGATTGGGTCAATGACCGCGCCTGACAAAATATGCGCGCCGGGCTCGGAGCCCTTTTCGATCACGACGACTGAAAGATCCGGCGCGATCTGCTTCAAGCGAATCGCCGCAGCGAGGCCTGCCGGCCCCGCGCCGACCACGACCACGTCATATTCCATAGATTCCCGCGGCGGCAGCTCCGTATCTTCAGTCATTTTCAATCCCTTTTGCCTTTCTTGGAGCCATTCTAGCCTTTTTGCGCGGGCTGCGGCAAAAGGAGATTGGCGTTTGAGTAAGGCTTCGATTGAGTCGCTTCCGGCAGAGTTTCGAGGCGCGACGCGAGAGGCGCATAATCACACCATGCTCGATCCGCTCTGCGCTCCCGCCGCATGAAGCGTCTTCTCGTCTTCATCGCGATAGCGCTCCTGGCCGCCGCCGCCGCCTGGCGCGTCGCCTATCGTCCGGGAAATTCGGACGGCGTCTTCCTGGGCTATGTCGAGGGCGACATTCTCTACATCAGTCCCTATGAGAGCGAGAGGATTGCGAGCATCGCGGTCGCCGCAGGTTCGGTGGTCAAGAAGGGCGATCCGCTGTTCACAATGACGACGGCGCTCCTCGATCGCGCGCGCGAGGAGGCGACGGCGCGCATCGCCCAACTCGAGGCGCAGGTTGAAAATTTGCAGGCGGCGATGAATCGGCCGGAGCAGATCGCCGTTCTGCAAGCGGCGCTGGAGCGCGCCGAGGCTGCGCTGCAATTGTCGCGCGCCGATTATGATCGGCAGCGCAAACTCTACGCTGACGGCCATGTCGCGAAGGCGGCGCTCGATCGAGCCGAGATGGCGCGAGCCCGCGATGAAGCGAGCGTGAAGGAGGCGCGCCGGCAGGTCGAGGCGTCGCGCATGGCGAGCCGTACGCAGGAAATAGAAGCCGCCGAAGCCAGTTTGAAGCAGGCGCGCGCGCAGCTCGACGCGTTGAACATTCGCATCAAGCGTCAGAATGTCGCGTCCCCGGCCGACGGCGTCGTCCAGGACGTGTTTTTCCGTCCCGGCGAAATCGTCAACGCCGGCCAACCCGTCATCGCGCTGTTGCCGCCCGAGAATCGCAAAGTGCGATTCTACGCCTCCGAGCCGGAGCTGCCGAAAATTTCGCTCGGCGAGCGAGTGCGCATTACATGCGACGGCTGCCCCGGCGATCTTTACGGAAAGATCACCTATATCGCCGGCCGCCAGGAATATACGCCGCCCGTCATCTTCAGCGACAAGGAGCGCGCAAAACTCGTCTTCAAGGCCGAAGCGCATTTGGAAGGCGCGGCGCGCGCGCTGCCGCTTGGCATGCCCGTCGCCGTCACTCCGGCGCCGGAATCGACCGGATTGGCGCAATGAGCGTCGAAAGCGACATCGCGATCGATGTGCGCGGGCTGACCAAATCCTTCGGCGCGAAAAAAGTGGTCGACAATTTCACGCTGCAGGTGGCGCGCGGCAATATCCAGGGTTTTCTCGGCCCCAACGGTAGCGGCAAGACGACGACGATCCGCATGCTCTGCGGCCTGCTGACGCCCGACTCCGGAGAGGGAAGATGTCTTGGCTACGACATTCGCCGGCAGCAGGAAGAGATCAAGCGTTACGTCGGATATATGACGCAGGGCTTTTCGCTCTATCGCGATCTCACCATTCGCGAAAACCTGGAATTCGTCGCGCGGGTTTACGGGCTAGAAGCCCCCGAGGACGCGGCGCAGGGCGCTCTCGAGCGACTGGGCCTCGTCGCGCGCGCCGAGCAGCTTGCCGGCGAACTTTCCGGCGGTTGGAAGCAGCGCCTTTCGCTTGGCGCCTGCATTCTGCCCGGGCCGTCGCTGCTCCTCCTCGACGAGCCGACCGCCGGCGTCGATCCCAAGGCGCGCCGCGATTTCTGGGACGAGATCCATCATCTTGCGACGCAAGGCTTAACGGTGCTCGTTTCGACGCATTACATGGACGAAGCGGAGCGCTGTCACCAGATCGCCTATATCGCCAACGGGCGGCTGCTTGCTTCGGGAACTATTCCGGCGATCATCGCCGGCGCGCATCTTTCGACATGGGTCGTGACGGGCGAAGGCCTCGACTCGCTCGGCAGCGAATTGAAATATCAACCCGGCGTGGACATGGTTGCGCGCTTCGGCGCGGCGCTGCACGTCGGCGGGCGCGATGAAGCGGCCATGGCGCGCGTTGCGCAGCGCTATAGCGCCGAAGGCGTTCATCGCTGGAAACGCGACGAGCCTACGCTTGAAGACGTATTCATCGATTTGATGACCCGCGCCGGGGCCGACCAATGAGCGCCGAGCAAAGCTTGCCAAACGTCGCGCCACGTCCAGCGCGGCGTGGCGCGCTTGCGCAGGCCTGGCAGCGCGTGCTTGCCATGTTCGTCAAGGAATTCATCCAGCTTCGCCGCGACCGGCCGACCTTCGCGATGATCGTCGGCATTCCGCTCATTCAGCTGATGCTTTTCGGCTATGCGATCAATACCGATCCCAAACATCTCCCGACGGCCGTCCTCACGAGCGACGACAGTCCGATCGCGCGCGCGCTGATCGGCGCGTTGCGCGCCACCGATTATTTCGACATCAAATATGTCACGCGAGGCGAAGCGGACGCCGACAAATTGATCCTGTCGAACAAGGCGCAATTCGTCATTCAAATTCCGCCCGACTTTTCCCGCCAGCTCGTTCGCGGCGAGAAGCCGGCGTTGCTGCTCATCGCCGACGCCTCGGACCCGGTCGCGGCCTCTGGCGCCATCGCCGCGGCGCTCGGCGCCGCAAATCAAGCCCTCGACCGGGAGCTGATTGGACCCCTGGCCTCGCTTTCGCAAAATGCGGCGCCTTACGAGATTCGCGTGCATCGGCGCTATAACCCTGCGGGGGAGACGCGCCGCAATATCGTGCCCGGATTGATCGGGACGATTCTGACCATGACGATGCTGATGTATACGGCGATGTCGGTGACGCGCGAGATCGAGCGGGGAACGATGGAGGCGTTGCTCGCCATGCCGATACTCCCGGTCGAGATCATGCTCGGGAAAATCGCGCCTTATGTGGTCGTCGGCGCCGTGCAGATGGCCACTATTCTCATCGTCGCCTCACTGCTGTTTCAGGTGCCCGTCGTCGGCTCGCTTTTCACCCTGTCCTCGCTGACTCTGCTGTTCATCATCGCCAATCTTTCCGTCGGCTATACGTTCTCGACGGTCGCGGTCAATCAGCTGCAGGCGATGCAATTGACCTTCTTCTTTTTTCTGCCGAGCATGCTTTTGTCGGGCTTCCTGTTTCCGTTCTATGGCATGCCGAAGTGGGCGCAGTACGTCGGAGAGTTTCTGCCGCTCACCCATTATCTGCGCATCGTGCGCTCGGTGATGTTGAAAGGCTCGACCTTCGGCGACCTTTTCGTCGACGCCGGCGCGCTGGCGGCTTTCGCGCTTGTCGCGATGAGCATTGCGGTGATGCGATTCCGACAGACGTTGGACTGACATTTCGCGGAGATGAAAATGGCTGACACGGAAGATTCGCAAAGGCGGTTCAATTTGATCATGAAAATCGCTGCGCTCGCCGCGGTGTTGCTGACCGGCTATTACGTCTGGTCTTTTTTCGTCAGCAGCCGCTATCAGGCGCTTTGCGGCGGCTCCTACTGGGAGCTGGACAAGACGCAGATCGACTCCTGTGTCGATCAAAAAAAGCAACTCGAAAAGTAGGCGAGGCCGAAACGCGCCGCGTCATCCTTAGGTCGGGTCGATCGCGACGCGGGAACGGCGGGCTCAGAATAGGAACGTCGCGCTTTGCGCGAAGAAACCGGCGAACAGCAGCAGCCCAGCGTCCCGATTGGAGCGGAATAGGCGAAGGGCGGTCGCCGGCGCGACCTGCTCTCCCGTCTGCGCGGTCTGCCAGGCGAGATGCGCCGCATAGGCGGCGACGCCGAGATAGGACAGCCATCCGCCGCCCGCCAGAAAAACGGCGAAGGCGGCGCTGGTGACGGACAGGGCGTAGAGCGTGCCGACCGCGAGTCGCACGCGCGGCCCGAACAATCGCGCCGTGGAGCGCACGCCGACGATTGCATCGTCGCGCATGTCTTGAAGCGCATAGATCGTGTCGAAGCCGATGGTCCAGGTGACCGCCGCTGCATAAAGGAAAAGCGCCGGGGCGCCGAGCGCGTCCGTCTGCGCCGTCCAGCCGAGCAGCGCCCCATAGGCAAAGGCCGATCCGAGAATCGCTTGCGGCCAGGAGGTGAAGCGCTTGGCGAAAGGATAGATCAGCACGATCAGTGGAGAGATGAGTCCAAGAGCGATCGTGAGCCCGTTGAACGACAGAAGCACGGCGAGCCCGACGAGGCACTGCGCGACGACAAAGGCGAGCGCCGCGCGCGGCGTCACCCGTCCGCTGGCGAGCGGGCGCAGGCGCGTGCGCTCGACCTTGGCGTCGATCTCGCGATCGACATAATCATTATAGGTCGAGCCCGCGCCGCGCATGACGACGGCGCCGATGAAGAACAAGGTCAGATGCCAGAAGTTCGGACCTTCGCGCAGCGCGACGGACGCGAGCGCGCTCGATTCCCAGCAGGGCAGCAGCAGCAGCCACCAGCCGATGGGCCGGTCGAGGCGCGCGAGCTGGATAAAAGGCAGGAGCGCGGGGGGCGCGCGGCGCAGCAGCGCGTGGTCGGCGATCGCGTCGGGGAGCGCCGCCGCTCCCGACGAATCGCCGCTTCGTCTCAGGCTCACAGCGGGCCGGCGGGCAACTTCGGCGGCGCCATCATGCCGCCGCCTCCGGCGGCCGCCTGATCGCGCATTTGTTTCATTTTCGCCGCAGCCGCGCAGGCCTGCGAGGCGAAGCCCTGGGTCTTGCCGCGCGCGTCCTTGAAGCCGTCGACGACATTGTCCGGAATGTTGCACCATTCCTTGTTCTTGGCCAGGTAGTTCATCATCTCGGTCTCGATCGCGACCAGACGGCGCGCGGCCGGGCAGGCGGCTTCGGGATCCATCTTGCCTTTGCCCGCTTTGCCGATGTTGTTGAGCGCCTCGATGCTGGCCATGCGCTGAGCGGTGAGCTTCTGAAAGTCTTCCTGACAGCTTTGCGCATGCGCGCCGCTTGTGGCGAGAAGCGTCGCAAGGAGCGCAAGGATCGAATTTCGCGCGACGACGCGAGGAAAAGCGACAGCGCCGATGATCATGTCTCTGGTCCGTTCATCAGGCTCTTAGCATTACCAGCAGGCTTGCCGGCGACGCAAGTTTTCGCCAACCTGCGCGCAACAAAGCGGCGGCTTCATGGCGGGCGCGAATCGCGCTCGCGTCTCCGCTGGGAAGCGATTGTGTCAGCTTACGATTTTACCGCTCAGCGCCTGTTCGTTCGGGACGAACTCGCGCCGGGCGCAGAACTCTTGCCTTCAGCTGAGGCGTTAAACTACTTGCTCAATGTTCTGCGCATGCGCGAGGGCGCCGCGATCCATGTGTTCAACGGACGTGACGGCGAGTTCCGCGCGACGCTCTTTGACGTCTCGCGTCGCTCTGCAAGATTGCGCGTTGCGGAACGCCTGCGCGTCCAATTGCAACGCGCCGATCTCGATTATTGTTTCGCGCCCTTAAAGCAGGCGCGGCTCGATTATATGGCGCAGAAGGCCACCGAAATGGGCGCCGGCCGGCTCATGCCGGTGATCACCCGTCGCACCCAAATTCGCCGCCTCAACGCGGCGCGACTCGAATCCAATGTCATCGAAGCCGCCGAGCAATGCGGCGTTCTGGCCGTGCCCGAAGTCGCAGCCGCGATCGAATTGCCCGACTTTCTGGCGCGTTTGCCGGCAGAGCGGCTGCTCGTTTTTTGCGATGAACATGCCGCGATCGCCAATCCGCTGGACGCGCTCGAAGGGCGCACGGCCCGGAACGGCGTGAGCGTTCTCATCGGACCGGAAGGCGGTTTCGACGACGCCGAACGCGAGGCCATTCGCCGCATGCCCAATGTCGTTCGTCTTTCGCTTGGACCGCGCGTGCTGCGCGCCGACACGGCGGCCGTCGCAGCGCTGGCGATCGTGCAGGCCGCGATCGGCGACTGGCGGTCGCCGGCGCCGCCTCAAGTCTCAACAGAAAATAAATAAATGGAAAATAAAGCGTAGTTCTAACGCGATGCGGACAAACCTCTCCCCCCGGTCCATAAAGACACGATCCTGCCACGATGTTTGGCTCTAGTTGGCGCCGGCGGAAGGAGCGTCGCTCCGATGCGAGCGGCTCGGGCCGCCGCCGGCGTAACGACTGCGTATCGAGAGACATTTTGGGGATTGCAAAGCTCTGAAATCTCGCGCGCAAGCGCGAATTTTCGGACGAAGGCCAAAGGCTCTTATGACGACCCTAGACATCACCAACCGCAGCGACCGCTTGTTTCCAGGACGCTTTTTTGGCGTTATCGCGCTCACCGCGCTCACCGCGCTCGCCGCCACGCCGGTTCGCGCCGACAATGTCAGCCAATGCGCGCGCTACGGCGCCGATTATGTAGCTGTCGCAGGCTCGACGAACTGCGTTCGACTGGGCGGTCACGTTCGCGTCGCCATGCCGAGAGCGCCAGTCGCCGCGCCCCTAAGCTACGCTCAAATGCCGCATGACGGCATGCAGCATGCCGCGGCGCGCGCCTCGTTGCTCCCCATCGCGCCATTCGGATTGCACGAGCTCTTCCCGCGCTAAGCGCGTTCCAAAGCGGCTATATCGGCAGGACGCAATCGGCGAATGCGGCGTCGATGGACTGCCCCCAGCCGCCGTAATAGGCGTCCAAGCGCCGCTGCGCCAACGTGCGTCCATCTTCGAGAATTGCTTCGAGCGGCGCGAGAAAAACGCTTTCGTCGCGACTCTCAGCGTCGAGCCGGGCCCGCCGACGTAATCCGCGCTTGGCCAGCGCCAGAACGTCGCGCCCGACATCGCGCAGGCTGCGGCCCTCGATAATGGCGTCGAGCGCCAGCGCGGGGACATCGTCGCGCAGCGCCTGACGGGCGGCGGCGCTCCAATGCCTGGTGAGTTCGCGCGCCTCGTCGAGCGCGCCGGGATCATAGAGCAAACCGGCGCAGAGCGCGGGGAGCGCGATGAAATGCGCGCGAGGCCCAGCGTCGGCGCCGCGCATTTCAAGATAGGTTTTTAGTCTCACCTCCGGAAAAATGGTCGAGAGGTGATTGGCCCAGTCTGACATTGTCGCGTGTTCGCCCGGCAATTGTCGAAGGCGCCCCTCCATCAAGTCGCGAAAGCTCGCGCCAGCGACGTCGTAGTAGATATCGCCGCGCTTTACGAAATACATCGGCACGTCAAGCGCATAGTCGACATATCTCTCGAAGCCGAACCCCTGTTCGAAGGCGAAAGGCAGCATGCCGGTGCGATTCGGGTCGGTATCGAGCCAAATGTAGGACCGCTGCGACAGCCGGCCGGTCGGCTGGCCGTCGAGGAACGGCGAGTTGGCGAACATCGCCGTGATCAGCGGCTGCAAGGCGAGGCCGACCCGCATCTTTTGAACCATGTCGGCTTCATCGACAAAGTCGACGTTGACCTGCACGGTGGCGGTGCGAAACATCATGTCGAGCCCGCGGGCGCCGACCTTCGGCATATAGGCCTGCATGATGGCGTAGCGCTGCTTGGGCATCGCCGGCGTCTGCGCCCGCGACCATTTGGGACTGCAGCCCAGATCGAGGAAGCGCACCCCGAGCGCGCGCGCCACCGGCGCGAGCGCCGCAAAATGCGCGTCGAGTTCCGCCTTAGTGGCGTGAACGTCAGAAAGCGGCGCCCCGGAGAGTTCGAACTGTCCGCCGGGTTCGAGCGAAATCGCGCCGCCGCCGTCGGGCTCATAGAGGCCGATCAGCGCGTCGCGGTCGAAAATGGGCGCCCAGCCGAGCGCGTCGCCCAGGCCTTCGAGCAGCGCGCGCACGCCGCCGCGGCCGGCCGCGCCATTGTAGGGGACTGGCGCATTGTCGCCGGCATAGAATGGAATCTTCTCGTGTTCCGTGCCGATGCGCAGGGGAGCGCCGGCGGTCTTGCAGCCGGCTTCCAGCCATTCGACCAGCATATTGCGCGACGTGATCGGCGTCGTGTCGGATACGTCGCGAGCCATCTAGGGGCAGTTGTCCATACTAGAGGAGGGGCGCGATTGCGGCGCGGACGCGCCTCGCGCTGTCGAGGAATCGCGCCGATGGATTGCAGGAAAGCGGGCGCCGCGCAAGCCTGCGCCGCGTCGCCTCTGATGGCGCGGCCTGCCGCCGATGAGAGGGCGGCCGCCCTCAGCGCTTGCCGAACATCTGACCGATGATGCTCTCGAAATCCGAGCGTGGCCCTGCGCTTTGGTTCTGGCCGCCGCGTCCCACCTGCAGCGTCTTCTTGATGTCCTCGATCGCCTGCTGGATCGACGCCTGATCCATGTCGTCCGGCATGCCCTGCGAGCGGCCGCCGCTCGGATCGAGGTCAAGCGGGCCGCGGCGACCGTAGCCGCCGCCGGCGGGATCGTTCGCCGGTCCGCCATAGGGGCCTGGCGCCGGACGGCGACCGCCGCCGAGCAGCGACCCCAAGATCGATCCAAGGATTCCGCCCAGCGGACCGCCGCCCATTCCCCCGCCGCGCGGCATCGGCGTCGGCGCGGGTTCGGGCTGCGGCGCGCGGGCGCCGCCGAGCATCTGTTCCAGGATCGAACCGAGCGCGCCCGAATTGACGAGTTGATCCAAAACGCCCCCGAGACCGCGGTTGCTCACATTCTTGAACAATCCGCCGATGAGAACCGAGGCGAGCACCGGCAGAAGCTGCGACAGAATGTCGGGTCGCAGCCCCGACTCGCGGGCCGCCACCTGTACGACCTGCCCGGCGGCGGCCGGAGAGCCGAAGAGATCGTCAAGCAGCTGCCGTGACTGCGCGACAGAGTCGATGTCATGCGCCGCGCCGGGGTCGTCGAACGCCGCCGCGCGGGCCGGAGAGGCGATGTCGCCGAGCAGCCTTTCGAATAGCTGAGGCTCTTCGGCGGCGTTGCTCAAGCCGACTTCCAGCGCGGGGGCGAGCGCTTTGATGGCGTCGTCCATCTGCTCAGTTGTCAGGCCAAAACGTTGAGCCAGATTGGCGACCAGCTGGCCGCCTTGCGCCGACTGCAGGATTTCGTCGAGATACGACATGCGCGCAGCTCCGTTCACTCGGGTCCAGAATATAGGGCCCCGTCATGCTGTCACAGTCCGGCGGCGACGCCAATCGGCGCAAAGCTTCGAAACCGCTCGGGGCGAAGAGCGTTGTTGCAACGCGTTGGTCTTGCTTGCGGATGGGTCTTTCGCCGCTGACCCGCGCCGACCCGGTCGGCTTGACACCGTCGCGCATGCGCGACATTGCTTGCCGGCGTTCAGTCCGGGATCGGGATGGCCGCGTTTGGCGCTTGAGCGACTGGCCGCCTCGCGCCGCCTCTGCCAAAGGCGCGAAGATGAACGTTCACCCTCGGCCCGCGAAGCCGCCGCTCAAAATACTTCTTTGCTCTCCACGCGGGTTTTGCGCCGGCGTCGTGCGCGCGATCGACGCGGTCGAGCGGGCGCTGGCCAAGTTCGGGCCGCCCGTCTATGTGCGGCATGAAATCGTCCACAATCGCTATGTCGTCGAGTCGCTCAAGGCCAAGGGCGCGATTTTTGTCGAGGAGCTCGACGAGATTCCGAAGAGCCACGCGCCCGTGATCTTCTCCGCGCATGGCGTCGCCAAAGCGGTCTCCGCCGCGGCGGCGGAGCGTGGGCTTCTCGCCATTGACGCGACCTGTCCGCTCGTCACGAAAGTGCATCGGGAGGCGGAAATTCATTGGCGACGCGGCCGTCGCGTGTTGCTTGTCGGACATTCCGGCCATCCGGAGGTCGTAGGCACCATGGGGCAATTGCCGGAAGGCGCCGTGGTGCTGGTCGAATCCGTCGCGGACATCGCGCGACTGAAGTTCGACGACGAATCCAATCTGGCTTATGCGACGCAAACGACGCTGTCGCTCGACGATTCTCAAGAGATCGTCAACGCGCTGATGCGGCGCTTTCCACAGATCGTCGGCCCCCACAAGGAAGACATCTGCTATGCGACGACGAACCGCCAGGCTGCGGTCAAGGAGGTCGCGCCTTACGTCGAGGCGGTGATCGTCGTCGGTTCGCCGAATTCGTCCAACTCGCAGCGGCTGCGCGAAGTGGCGGAGCGCGCCGGCGCGCCGGCGCAGCTTGTGCAAGGCCGTGGCGAGATCGACTGGGAGATTTTTGGCAGCATCGGGTCGCTCGGCATTACCGCCGGCGCGTCCGCGCCCGAGGTTCTGGTCGAGGAGATCATGGACGCTTTCGCCGAACGCTACGACATTGTCGTCGAAACCATCTCCAGCGCCGACGAAAACGTGTCCTTCCCCCTGCCAAAGAAGCTGCGGGCGATCGCCTGAGGGCGGCCTGCAGAAACGGTCGGCGCTCATGGCCGTCTATACCCAGGTCGACGATGAGGAGCTGATCGCTTTTCTCTCTGCCTATGACCTCGGCGATTTATTGTCCTGCAAAGGCATCGCCGAGGGCGTCGAGAACTCCAACTACTATCTGCACACCGGCGCCGGCAGCTTCATCCTCACGCTTTATGAGAAGCGCGTCGCGGAAGCCGATCTGCCGTTCTTCCTGAATCTGATGGAGCATCTTGCGGCGCGGGGCGTCACTTGTCCGCTGCCGGTGCGAGACCGCGCCGGCGTCGCGCTGGGGCGTCTCGCCGGTCGACCAGCCGCCATCATCACCTTTCTAGACGGCTATTCCATCCATCACCCCGAGGTCGCGCATTGCGCCGCGCTCGGCGCGACTTTGGCGCAGCTGCACATCGCTGGCGCCGATTTCCCGCAGCGACGCCATAACGCTCTGTCGGTTGAGGGATGGCGGCCGCTTTTCGCGACCTGCGCGTCGCGCGCCGAGGAGGTCGCATCGGGATTGCGCGCGCTTGTCGACGCCGAGCTCGATCATCTCGAACGCGACTGGCCGCGCGATCTGCCGAGCGGCGTGATCCACGCCGATCTTTTCCCCGACAACGTGTTCTTTCTCGGCGAACGCATCTCGGGACTGATCGACTTCTATTTCGCCTGCACCGACGCCTACGCCTATGATTTGGCGGTCTGCCTGAACGCTTGGTGCTTCGGCGCCGAGCATCGTTATCAGCCCGAGAAAGGCGCGGCGCTGCTCGACGCCTATCGTCGGATTCGGCCACTCTCTTCCTTAGAAATCGCGGCTTTTCCCACGCTCGCGCGCGGCGCCGCGCTGCGCTTTCTGCTGACCCGCTATGTCGACTGGCTCAACGTGCCGCCAGGGGCGCTGGTGCGGCCCAAAGATCCGCGCGAATATCTCGCCAAGCTTCGGTTTCACCAGTCCGCCGCCGATGCGCGCGTCTATGGCCTCTCCTCATGACGCGCGGCGTCGAGATCTGGACGGACGGCGCCTGCTCGGGCAATCCGGGGCCGGGCGGCTGGGGCGCGATTCTGCGTTTTGGCGACCGCGAAAAAGGAATCAACGGCGGCGAGCCGCTCACCACCAACAACCGCATGGAGTTGATGGCGGCGATCATGGCGCTTGAAACTCTGACGCGGCCTTGCGTCGTCGACCTCCACACTGATTCGCAATATTTGCGCGGCGGGGTCACCTCATGGATCGCTGGCTGGAAGGCGCGCGGCTGGCGCACCGCCGATCGGAAGCCGGTGAAAAACGTCGATCTCTGGCAAAGGCTGGAAGCCGCGGCGGAGCGCCATGACGTTGACTGGCATTGGGTCAAAGGCCATTCAGGCCATGACATGAACGAGCGCGCCGACGAATTGGCGCGCGCCGGCATGGCGCCCTTCATTCCTGGCAGACCGCCCGGGGGGGCGCGCGCGACTTCGAACTAGCCTTGTCGACGCGCCGGCAAGTCCTATCTCTCAATCATCCAGGACTCTTCTTCGCCTTCGGGGAGCGCGGCTCAGCCGTGTTCCCCATTTTGCTTTGGATATCATTGAGCTTTCGCCATCATATTGACATGACGCCGCGCAATGGAGCCATGTGCGGTTAAAGTATGCGCGTCTTTGCTGATTCTCTCTGCGATGGGGAGCCAAGACGTCGATGCTTCTTCCCAGGAAATGGTGGATTGGGCTGCCGGTCCTCACCGGACTCGCCTATTTTGCGCAGCAGGCGCTGACAGCTCCGCTGGAAGATGATCTGCGCGCCGCGGTTGTTTCTCGCATCGCGAAATCGCCCGACGCGATCGACAGGCCGGACGTCCGCGTCGCCGGCCGCGACGTCATCCTCGCCGGCATTTCGCTGTCGTCCGATGTGAAAGCGCGCCTTGTGACGGCGTTGGCCGTCGAAACGCCTGCGCGGCGAATCGTCGACGCAACCGAACCTCTATCGCGCGCGACGCCATTCGTGCTGCGGCTCGAACGTCACGGCGGCAAGGCCGTGATCTCCGGCAATGTCCCGCCGACGGGCGCGCGCGAAAGGCTGCACGCGGAGATCGCCGCCTTAGGGTTGGAAGTAAGCGACGCCGCCGCCTATGCCGACGGCGCGCCGCAATCCTTCGCCGATCTCGCCTCCTTCGCCGTCCGCCGTCTCGCCGAACTCGATCCCGCGACGACGACCATCACCGACGCGACCCTCGCGATCGCTGGCGAAGCTCGCAGCGCGGCCGACTACGACAAGGCGCTCGCGGCGCTTAAGGCGCCGCCGGTCGCCGCAGCCGCCATCAAGGTCGCGGTGTCGCCGCCGCGCGTATCGCCTTACGTTTTTTCAGTGGCGTTGCGCGACGGCGTCGTCAGCCTGTCGGGACATCTTCCAAGCGACGATCTGCGCAAACAAGTCGTCGCCATGGCGGCGTCGGCGGGCGCCGGCGCTGCGGTCAGCGACGCCACGCAGCTTGGCGCCGGCGCGCCGGAAGGAGACTTCGCCAGCGCGCTCGCATTCGCCGTCAGCGAACTCGGCAAGCTGTCGCAGGGCAAAATCGTCTTGTCCGACGGCAAGATTTTTATCGAAGGGCAGGGACGTGAGAACATATTGAGCGCGACGATCGAGGCCGACGCCAAAGCGCGGCTGCCGTCAAGATTCGAGATCGCGCGGCTTGACGTCATGGCGGGTCCGGTCGCGCCTTATGTCTTCACCGCGCAGCGCGCCGGCGGAGACGTCACGCTCTCAGGCTACGCGCCGGATGAAACCGTCCGCAATCGTCTCGTCGATACCGCGCGCAGGAGTTTCTTCGACGCAACGGTCGTCGATCGGCTCGTCGTCGCGAAGGGCGCGCCGCAGAATTTTGCGGAAGCGACGGATCGTGCGCTCGCTTCTCTGGCGCGACTCGACGAGGGCAAGCTTTCGATCAGCGACTCGATGGTCTCGCTCGCCGGCGTTGCGCGTCATCAGAGCGCGCGCGCCGATATCGCGGCGGCGTTCGACGAGGGGCTGCCGCAGAGCTTCCACGGCGATGCGCAGCTTTCGACGCGCATCCTCGGCGCGCCGCTCGACGCCGGCGAATGCGGCGCGACGCTGTCGCGATTGATCGCCAAATCGGCGATCGTTTTCGCGTCGGACGATTCGACGATTGCGCCTGAATCCGCGCCTCTCATGGATGCGATCGCGGCGACGGCGCTGCGCTGCCAGGGAGCCAGTCTCGAAGTCGCCGCGCATACCGACAATGTCGGCATAGCGGAATTGAACATGGAACGCAGCAAGCGTCGCGCGCAGGCGATCGTCGATCGTCTTTTAAAAGCCGGCGTCGACCCGTTCAGAGTAACGGCCGTCGGTTATGGCGGCGACCGGCCGATCGCTTCCAATGACAGCGACGAAAATCGCGCGCGTAATCGTCGCATCGAAATTGTCGTCAAGTAGCGTCAGAAGAGGAGAAAGCGGATGTCTTACTTGCTGACGCTCGGCTGGCCCTGGTTCGCCGCCGCCTGCGCGCTTGGCGCGCTTGTCGGCTATGTCACGACCTCGCAGGCGAAGGATGGGCCCGCGGCGCCCGGTTGGAACATTGTCGCGATCGCCGTCGCGCTCGCGGGCGGCGCAGCTGCCTCCTGGCTTGGGCTCTTAGAAGGCCGCGCCGCGCTGACGATGGACATTTTCCTGGTCGCGGCCGTCGCCTATCTCATCGGTCTGCCAATCGGCGGCGCCCTTAAGGCGGCTCAACCGGCTGCGCCAGCCTACGCGTCGAAGCGGCCGACGATCATGCTTCGCGGCGTGACGACCGAAAACCTTGAACCCATCGTCCTGCCCTCGCCTGACTCGGAAGCGGAGATCATTGCGGCCGCTGAGTCCATAGCGCCGACGAGCGCAGAGCCGGCGTTGGAGGCGGCGGCTTCGGGAGCCAAGGCGTTGAACGAAAAAGCCGCACAAATGCGCGCGCCAAACGGCCGGTTGGCCGCCGGGGCGCGTCCCGCGACGCTTCTCGCGCCGAGAGGCGGCGCGGCGGACGATCTCGCCAGGATCAAGGGGCTCGGACCTAAAAGCGTCGAGAAGCTGCACGCGCTCGGGGTTTTCCATTATGATCAGATCGCCGGCTGGAGCGACGACAACGTCAAATGGATCGAAGCATCGATCGGCTTGGCGGGCCGGGTGAAGCGCAGCGGCTGGGTCGAGCAGGCCAAAGCGCTGAGCGGCGCCGCTGATCGGAGCGCCGACGCGGCGTAGGATCAACGAGGGGCGAGTTCGTGCGTATGCGTCATGCTTTGAGCTTCGCCCTCTTTTGCCTTGCGTTCTTGTCAGATCGAAACCTTCGCGCGCAAGACATGCTGCAAGGCGTCGATCTTGCGCAGCCGGCCTATACCAAAGCTGATTTAACTCGCGCCGACGTCGAAGCGGCGCTGAAGCAACGCGAGAGCGGGAAAGTCGATCTCTCCGAAAAGAGTCTCAACGGTCTTGATCTTTCCGGACTCGATCTGCACGGCGTTGATTTTCGCGCGGCGCGCATGAACAAGACGCGCCTTGCGGGCGCGCGGCTTGACGACGCGATCCTCGATCAGGCCTGGCTCATCGAGGCCGACCTCTCCGGCGCATCGCTGAAAGGCGCGCACGCTTTTGCTTCGCAAATGCAGCGCATGCGGGCCGACGGCGCCGACTTCGCCCATGCGCGGATCGCCGGAGATCTCACCGGCGCATCGGCGCGCGGCGCCAATTTCAGCGACGCCGATCTTTCCGCCGACATGAAGAATCAGTCGATGGGTCTGATGCGCGCGGTGTTGCGCTCGGCGGCGCTGGAAGGCGCGCGCTTTCAGGGCGCCAATCTCGCCAGCGCCGACCTTCGCTTTGCGAAAGCTGCGCGCGCGGATTTCTCCAATGCAAATTTGATGGGCGCAGACGCCGCCGGCGCGGATTTCACCGACGCCAACTGGACCGGCGCGAAGACTGAAGGCCTCGATCTCGATTCCGCGCAGATCGACTCTTCGGCACGGGCCGCGCTCTCGGGCGCGCAGAATCTCGATCGCGCGCGCATGAAATGACGCGCGAAATTGTGCGCATCGGCGTCGATCTCGGCGGCGCCAAGATCGAGGCGATTGCGCTCGGCGCCGAGGGTGAAATTTTGGCGCGTCGCCGAGTCGTGACGCCCGCGCATGATTATGCAGCGATCGTGGCGGCGATCGCCAAGCTCGTCGGCGACATCGAATCCGAAATCGGACGGCGCGGCCATGTCGGCGTCGGCGCGCCCGGCGCCATTTCGACCCACACCGGCTTCGTAAAAAACTCCAACACCGCCGTCCTCAATGGCAGGCCGCTCGACGTCGATCTTGCGCAGGCGCTCGGTCGGCCGGTGCGCGTCGCCAATGACGCCAATTGTTTCGCGCTGTCGGAGGCGGTCGACGGCGCTGGCCGCGGCGCGGGCGTCGTCTTCGGCGTAATCCTCGGCACGGGCGTCGGCGGCGGCGTCATCGTCAACGGCAGGATCGTCGAGGGACGCAATCGCGTCGCCGGCGAGTGGGGCCATACGCCGCTGCCATGGATGACGCCGCAGGAATATCCGGGAGAGCTCTGCTTTTGCGGACACAAAGGCTGCGTCGAGACGTTCCTCTGCGGCGCCGGCCTTGCGCGCGACTATGAGCGGCGCTCAGGCAATCGGCGTGTTGCGGCCGAAATCGCCGCGCTCGCCGAAGCCGGAGAGCCGGCAGCGCGAGAAAGCCTCGAGCGCTATCAGGACCGGCTGGCGCGCGCATTGGCGATGGTCGTCGATCTCATCGATCCGGACGCGATCGTGCTGGGCGGCGGTCTTTCGAATATCTCTCTCCTCTATGAAGGGCTTGCGGCGCGGGTCGGGGCGCACGCCTTCACCGACGCGTTCGATACGGAAATCCTGCCGAACGCGCATGGCGATTCAAGCGGCGTGCGCGGCGCGGCGTGGCTTTCGAGCGCCGAGGAGATCGGCTGAACCGGGCGCGGCGCGCGGGGGACCGCCGCCGAACCTGCGCCGGCGCCATTTCCTAAGGCCTCATGCCGGTGTATGCGAAAGGCGTCGCGGCGCAAGAGCGCGCTGCGAAAAAGTGGGAACCGGTTTTTCGCGTAAGGCGCGCTCCAAATTATAAGAATCGATCACGTCATCTGCGTTCAGGCGAGTCCGCCTGAACGCAGCGTGATCTAGGGACGAACGCGAGGGGAGTAGCGATGGGCGCCGCCGGAGACCAGCCAAGCAACGGGAAGAAGCCCTTCGCCAAACTCGCTTTTCTCGCCTCGGGCGCGCCGGAGGCGGAAGACGCGCGCCAGCGCCTCGTCGAAAAATACGGCGACTGCCCGCCTGAAGAGGCCGATTGCATCGTCGCGCTCGGCGGCGACGGACTCATGCTGCGCACGCTCCATCGCTTCATGGACGCCGGCAAGCCGATCTATGGCATGAACCGCGGCTCGGTCGGCTTTCTGATGAATCAATATCGCGAGAGCGGGCTGCGCAAGCGGATCGCCGACGCCAAGTCCTCGATCGTCCACCCGCTGCTGATGCATGCCGTCAATGTGCGCGGCGACGAGTTTTCGGCGCATGCCATCAACGAAGTGTCGCTGCTGCGCCAGACCTCGCAGATCGCCAAGCTGCGCATTCTGGTCAACGGACAGGAACGCATGCCGGAACTTGTGACCGACGGCGTGCTGGTGTCGACGCCCGCCGGCTCGACTGCCTATAATCTTTCCGCCAACGGCCCGATCCTGCCGCTCGATGCGCCGCTGATGGCCCTGACGCCGATCTCGGCCTTCCGCCCGCGCCGCTGGCATGGCGCGCTGCTGCCGGACGCCGCCAAGGTGCGAATCGAGGTCCTCGAGGCTGACAAAAGGCCCGTCTCGGTCGTCGCCGACCATGACGAATTCCGCGACCTCGCCTATGTGGACGTCGAGATGGACCACGCGACCGCGCTGATCCTGCTGCACGACCCCGGCCATTCGCTGGAAGAGCGAATCCTGCGTGAACAATTCGGATATTGAATGCTTGAATCAGCGATCAAACCCTTCCGCCGCCACATCTTCGTCTGCGTCAACAAGCGCGACGGCCAGCCTGCCTGCGAGGATTGCGGCGCCAAGGCGGCGCTCGCCAGGGCCAAGGAGGCGATGAAGGCGCTGCCCTTCGCCAGGCGTGACGGCGTGCGCCTGTCGCAGTCGGGCTGCCTCGGCCAGTGCGAGCACGGACCGGTCGCGGTCGTCTATCCGCCTGGGAAATGGATCAGTTATGGATCGTCCGACGAACTGGTCAGCTTCGTTCTGGAGGCGTGCGAGCCGGCGGAGTGATCAGCGGCCGGGCGGACGGCGCACCCAACGGGGCGTGAATTCGCGCGTCGGATATTTGTAATAGTCGGCGCGCTCTTCCTGCGGCGCGCGCGGGCCGCCGGCGTCGAGCCGGGACATTTCCGACTCGTAGCGCTCGCGCCATTCTTCGGCCTCGGCGTCGTCGGCGATGAGGCCATAGTAATATTCGGCGCTTTCGATCAGGCGGAGGCGCGCCCAGGCGTGTTCGTCGGTCCAGGCCTTGACCGCCTGAAATTTTTCGAGCGCGCTCCGGGCGCCGCTTCGAACAGCCTCCGGCTTGGGGATATAGACGTCCCGGCGCGGCGCCGGCCTGTCGCCAAAGAGGTCCGGCTGATCGGAGGAATTCATGGCGGCACGACTCGGCATCAGCGTAGTATAGCCGTGTTAGTTACCCGGGTCGCGAGGCGCGCCTAGTTGTCCCCGTCCGAGACGAAGCCGCTTCTCGACGAGGTCCGATTCACGCGATAGCGTGCGCGCGTCATGGATCTTTTCGCGTCAGCCGGGATGGATTTGCCGACAGCGGGTCGCGAGGGCGGGCGTGCTCGGCAGGCCCAGCGTTCGCTTCGCACGCCACTCTTTGCCTACAAGATCGTCGAAGAGGCGCGAGGCAAGGCGGCCTTCGCGCCTACACAGGAACAACTCGACGCGGCGGCGGACTATGCCCGCAAGGCCAAGAAGCATTTCGGGAAGCTGACGGAAGAGGCGATCCGGCCGATCTTCTTTTCCACAATTCTGGAAAAGCTTCTCGGCTACAAGACCGCCGACCCGGATGCGTCCTATTCGCTTGCCTTCGAGCGTCCCATTCGACATGGCAAGGTTGATGTCGCCCTCGGCAATTTTCAGGACGCCGAGGGCGTGAACGAAGTCGTTGCACCCTTTGAATTCAAAGGTCCGAAAACGATCGACCTCGACGCGCCGATGTCGGGGCGAGGTCGAAGTCCGGTTCAGCAGGCTTGGGATTACGCAATCGATGCACCCGGCGCACGTTGGGTGTTGGTTTCGAACTGTCTCGAAATCCGCCTCTACGGCTTTGGTCGCGGGCGTGACGCCTACGAAGTTTTCGACCTTACGAGGCTTGACGATCCCGAGGAGCATGCAAGGCTTTGGCTCGTACTCTCTGCAAACCGTCTACTCGGAGACGCGACCGTCGCGCTCTTGCGGGAGACCGACAGCGCATACAAGGACGTGACGCAGCGGCTTTATATCGATTACAAGTCGCTACGCGACAAGCTCATCGACTTCATTGTCAATTCGGGAGATGGTCCGAAGCTCTCCTTGCTTGCCGCCATCGAGCCGGCGCAGAAGATTCTCGATCGCATTCTCTTCATCGCTTTCGCGCAGCGGACCGACCTATTGCCCAGCCGCGTGCTAGAGCGCGCGGCCGAGTCGCGCAACGATTTTAATCCGGCGCCCATTTGGCAGAACTTCACCGCGCTTTTCCATGCGGTGGATCAGGGGAACACGCGCCTCAATATCTGGCCCTATAATGGCGGACTGTTTGCGCATGATCCGGTTGCCGACGCGCTGATCCTGCCGGATGCACTTGCAGGAGAAGTCGTCGAACTCGGCAAGTGGGATTATCGGCGCGAAGTGCCGGTTACGATTCTCGGGCACATCTTCGAGCAATCGATTACAGACATCGAGCGGCTGCGCGCCGAAAGCCGGGGCGAAGCGCCGCCGCCGGTCAGCAAGCGAAAGCGCGAGGGCGTTGTCTACACGCCCGATATGGTGACGCAATTCCTCGTCGAAACGACAATTGGCGTAACGCTGAGCGAGCGTTTCGACACGGGATGGAGGCGCCATCGCTGCGACGAGAGCGAAGACGGCCAGCTCTCTTTCTGGCGCGATCATCTGACGATGCTGCGCGGCTTTACGATCGTCGATCCGGCCTGTGGGTCAGGCGCATTTCTCGTCGCCGCCTTCGATGCGCTCGCGGCGGAATACCGGCGCGCCGCCAAGGCGCTGGAGGGGTTCGGCGAGGCGATCGACTTCGATATTTTCGACGAAATCGTCACGCGTAATCTATTCGGCGTCGATCTCAACGCCGAATCTGTCGAAATTACGCGTCTGTCGCTGTGGCTCAAGACGGCGCGGCGCGACCATCGCCTGCAGAATCTCGAAAACACGATCAGAGTCGGCGACAGTCTGATCGATGACGAGGCTTTCACGGCGCGGGCTTTCGATTGGCGCGCCGCCTTTCCGCAAGCGTTCGACCAAGGCGGCTTCGATGTCGTGATCGGAAATCCGCCCTATGTGCGCATGGAGTTCATCAAGACGGTTAAGCCCTATCTCGAAAAGCATTATGTCGTCGCGGCGGATCGCGCCGATCTCTACGCTTATTTCTTCGAGCGCGGCGTTCGGCTGTTGAAGCCCGGCGGGCGGCTTGGGTTTATTTCGTCGTCAACCTTCTTTCGCACCGGCTCCGGCGAAAATCTGCGCAAGTTCCTGACCGACGGCGTCGGGATCGAATGCGTCGTCGATTTCGGCGATCTGCAGATTTTCGAAGGGGTGACGACTTATCCGGCGATCCTGACGCTGCGCAAGGTCGGCGCGCTCCCTCGTCATGACGATACGGTTTCCTCGTCCTTCGAGACGCCTGCTTCGCAGGCTCCTCAGGATGAGGAAACCTTGCCCGCAGCGACGCTCGAATTTCTCGTCGTCGACGAAATTCCGCAGGAGCTCGGCCGCGTCTTCGAGGAGCGCGCGCGCAAGATGCCATTGTCGCGCCTAACCGCGGGCTCCTGGCGTTTCGAGGAAGAGCCGTTGGCGAAATTGCGCGACAAGATCACGCGCGGGCGCAAGACGCTCGGCGAGGTCTATGGCGCGCCGCTTCGGGGCATCGTCACCGGGCTGAACGACGCCTTCATCATCGATACGCCAACGCGCGACCGGCTGGTGAAGGCGGACAAGAGATCGGCGGAGCTGCTCAAGCCGTTCTTGCGCGGCGAGGATGTCAAGCGCTGGCGCGTCGAACCGCAGGGACTTTGGCTCATCAACACGCCGAAGGGAAAAGTGGATATAGAGAAATATCCCGCGATCCGCGACTGGCTGCTGCCGTTCAAACCGGAACTGGAGAAGCGCGCGACGAAGCAGGAATGGTGGGAGCTGCAACAGGCGCAGGTGGCGTATCAGCCAAAAATGGAAGCCCCGAAAATCATTTATCCCATCATATCCCAAGGGCCAAAATACTCGTTCAATATTGATGGAGCTTATCTAAACGACAAATGTTTCATGGCATTCGGCTGCTACGAACTATTGGCTTATCTGAATTGCAAACTTGCGTGGTTTTGGATTTTCGGAGAAGCGTCTCCCTTAAGAGGGGGACAGTGGCGATTAGAATTGCGGGAGCAGCATGTCTCACAATTTCCAATGCCTACCATGCCCGAACGATCAATAAAAAAACTCGTCTCTCTCGGTGAGGCCTGTACGAAAGCCGCCCACGAACGGTATGCAATTCAATCCGCCGTGCGGCGTCGAATTCTCGATCTCGCGCCGCCGGAGCGCGCCAAGCTCACCGGCAGGCTGGAAAACTGGCACGCACTAACTTTCGCGGAATTCCGCGCCGCCGTGAAGCAGGCGTTTCGCGTCGATATTCCCCTAAAGGAGCGCGCCGACTGGGAAACACATCTCGCCGAGAACGGCGCGCGCGTTCTTGGCTTGACGAGCGATATCGAAGGCGCGGAGCGCGACATCGACAAGATCGTCTATGCGCTCTTCGATCTTACGCCGGATGAGATCACGCTGCTCGAAGCGTCCCTCGCAGGCCAGTATTGAACAATGGCCGCTTGCTCGAATTTCTTCATATGCGCGCCTGTCTGATCCTTGATTCCAACTCCAGCGACGAAGAGATCGCCGCGGCGCTCGATTGCGGCGCCGATGCGCTGATGTTTCGGCTTGGCCCTTGCGCGGAAAATGACGCGCGCCGCGACGCCCGCGCGCGTGTGTGCGCGCTTATCGAGGCGGCGCGGCGGAAGGGCGGGGCGCCGGCGCTCTTCGTCGAAGTCGCGCCGCCCGACAGCGATCTCATCGAGGCCGACCTCGACGCGCTGTTCGGTCCCGGACCGGATGGCGTCTTTCTACGCGCCTGCGACGGCGCTGTGAGCCTGCAGCGCCTCGCGGTCAAGCTCGCCGTGCGCGAGGCGCAGGCCGGGCTCGCCGACGGCGCGACCAGGATCGGCGCCATCATCGGCGGCGACCCGGCCGGCGTTCTGGCGCTGCCAAGCTTCGCCGGCGCGTCGCCGCGCCTCGCCGCGCTGGCCTTCGATGAAGGCGGGCTTTGCGCCGCGCTCGGCCTCGCCGCCAGCGGCGGAGCCGCGATCGACACGGCGCGCGCGATGGTGGTTCTTGCGGCAGGTTCTGCGGGCGTTCCAGCGCTCGCCCCGCTTGTCGGACTCGGCGATGAAGCCGCCTTTGCGGCGGCGCGCCGCGACGGTTTTGCCGGCGCGATGGCGCTTGATCGGCGGCAGGTCGCCGCCATTCGCGAAATCTTCCCGGCGGGCGAGAATCGACAAAACTCAAATTCGCCGGCATAGACAGACCGATGAACAAGGTCCGATCGGGCGCGTTAGATCGCGCTGCGTTCAGCGTGATCGATTCTAACAATTTAGAGCGCGCTTTACGCGAAATGCCGGTTCCCACTTTTTCGCAGCGCGCTCTAGGCCGGATCGCCGCGGCGGCGCTCTTGAGCGCAGCGTTTCTTTCGGCGCCGACGCAAGCGCAGCAGCAGGCGCCTCATCATCCCCGTCCGCCGCATGGCGCCGCAGAATCCGCTGGATCGCCAGCGACGCCGGCCGCCCGGCAATCGATGCTGCGACTGAGCGCAACCCTTGCGGCCAATGATTCGCAAGCGTTGCGCTCGGGCCTCGTCTGGCGGGTGTTCGAGGAAGGCGCCCAGGCGGACGGGACGCATAAGCTTGTGGCGCAATCCGAAGAGGCGGCCCCGACTCTGTCCTTGCCGGACGGGGCCTATATCGTTCACGCCGCCTACGGCCTTGCCGGCGTCACCCGCCGAGTCGCGATCGAGGGAAGCAATGTTTCCGAGAGGATCGCGCTGAACGCCGGCGGGCTGAGGCTCATCGACAAGCTGGGCGACGCGCAAATTCCCGCGCAGCGCCTTTCGATTTCGATCTATGTCCCCGAACGCGGCAATGCCGAAGCCAAGCTCATTCTCGCCAACGCCAAGTCGGACGAGATGATCGGACTTCCGGAGGGCGCCTATCACGTCGTGTCGACATTGCTCGATACGGGTCAGGGGGCGCAGGGCGGGGCCAATCAAACCAATTCCGTCGTTACGGCGGACCTAAAAGTCCCCGCCGGCAAGCTCATCGAAGCGACGCTGCGCCATCGCGCGGCGACGATAACCCTCAAGCTCGTCAAACAGCCGGGCGGCGAGGCGCTCGCCAACACAAGCTTCTCCGTGCTCACCCCAGGCGGCGACGTCATCCGCGAGCTGATCGGCGCTTTCCCCTCGCTCGTTTTGGCTGAGGGCGAATATGTCGCCATCGCGCGCCACGAGGGCAAAACCTTTCAGGGCACGTTCCGTGTGCAGTCGACGAAGGACGCCGACGTCGAAATTCTGATGCGCGATCAGCCGCGCAGCCACGCAAACGAAGACGTTCCGCAATAAAAAGCCGCCCGGCGGACCGGGCGGCTGACTGAGCTTGAAATCTTAACTGACGCGCTCGAACTGCGTCTAGAGGATCGTGAAGGGCACGATCACGTCCATGTTGAACATGCCCTGCGACGAGCTCAGGCCGCTGCGGTTGAAGAAGGGCGCAGTGCCGTTGACCGACGTATCCCAACGCAGCTCCGGGCGCATGATCAGGCCGGTGATGTAGGGAAGCTTGGGCAGTTCGGGCGTGATCGTCATGCCGAGCGTGAAGGCAAGATAGCTGGTGCCGGAGTAAATCGGCCTATTGGCGTAAAGGCCGGTCCCCAGGTTCTGGCTGATACAGGACGGACACCAGAAGCCGTGAAAAAGATTGACCGCGTCGAAGTATCCCGGGAAGGCGGCCACGAAGAAGTTATTGTTGTCCCGGAAGAATTCGGCGCGCGCATTGATCTTTAAGATATCGTTGATCTTGTAGGACGCATATTGCGCGATGCCGAAGGCGCGGGCGCCCATCGGATAGGCCGGAGCGGTTCCCCAGAAGCCGGTGCCGGTGATCGCATTAGCAGCATTCCAGGCTTTCTGCGGCAGGCCGAAGGAACTCGGATTCCAGCCGCTTTCCATCATGAAGCTCATGTCGGTGATCAGCGTCAGGTTTTCGGTCGGCTTCCAGGTCGTGGTGATGTTGTTGAAGGAACGGATTGCCGTGCTGACGTTACAGGCGCAAGCGCCCGGCACGCCGAACCCGCCCTGATTGAACGGCCAGCCCGGCGTCGTTGGCGGCGGCCAGCCGCCCGGCGTGAACGGAATGCCGGTAAAGCCGATCGGCCAGCCGACGCCGAGCGGATCGGTCTGTCGCGGGTTCTCCGGACCGGTATGGGTGATCGCCAAAATGGTGAGATTGCCGTCGAGCAGGTTGAAACCGAGGCCGCCGTGGAAGGCTGCGGCGGCGTTGTTGTCGCCCGGCCACCCGATGCTCATGTTCACGCCGCTGGTTACGCCGGTATAAACGTCGAGCCAGGGCTTGACGTGCGTGGTGACCATCGCGCCGGTATGAATGAAGGGCCCGAAGTTGAAGATGTAAGAGTGGCTGTAGAAGAGATTGTCCTTGGCGTAGATGAGCTCGGCGCCGTTGTAGGTCGGGAACATGCCGAGCTTCAGGTCGACGCCGCCCTCGCTGATCGGGCTAACCCAGGGGAGATGCGCCGTAACATTTGCCTCGATCGGTCCGATCTGCGTTCTTGAACCAATCGCGTAATCAAGAATGCCCATGTAGTGGTTGTAGCGCATGTCCTCGCCGACCATGCCCTGGAGCTTGAAGCCGAAGTCATAGCCTTCGGCCTTCGGATCGAGCGGACGCTGCACGGTCAGGACGGCGCCGTTGAAGGTCGGCCAGTTGGCGCGGTCCGTATAGAGATGGCCCCAGCTGAGCTTGTTGAACGGCTGGTTGAAATTGAGCGCGATGCCGCCTTCGATGTAGCCGTCGATCGTGATGGCGTCGATCCAAGCGGGGGTCGGCGCGACCGGGGGGCCCTTTACGATTTTCGCCGGCTTAACCGCTTTGGTCTTTTTCGAGGGCTTGGCCGCCGGAGCCGCCGCGGGTTGATTTTCCTCGACCAGAGTCGGGTCGACTTCCATCAGCTTTGACTGAGCGTGGGCGGCGCTCGTGATGCTGGTTGCTAAAGTGAGAGCAGCCACGCTCGAGAGATGGTACCACTTCATTGCTGGGAACTCCGGCTGGAGGCAAAATCTGATTGATATCACTCGCGACTTGAGTTCCATTCAAGTCTAAGGTCCGCGCATCTGCACAATTAGCAGGCAAAATCGGCCTAGATGAAAATTTGTTCTCATGAGTGTGGCTCCAATGTCACAATTTTTGACAATGCCAGAGCTATTTTCCTTGATTTCGCTGGGGCCAACATTGTCTGAAACTCAACAATGCCTATTCGCTTCCTGCCGAATCGGTTTCGATCAGTCGCCTGGCGAGGCTTGCCTCTTATCAAACCTCGCCCTTTTTTAGAAAAGCGTGGCCATTGGCGGGTGCTGCGCCAAAACAGCGGATAAGGGAGAGCGACATGGCGGACGCGGGGCGCGAGCAACCTGATGGCCCTGACTTCTCGCAAGGCGTCGCGCCCGAAGCTGTGTCGGAAAGCCGTGCGCTTCTCGGTCATGTCGCGGGCGAGGAGGCGGTAATGGCGCGCCAGGGCGACGATTTCTTCGTAATCGGCGCGCATTGCACCCATTATCACGGGCCACTGGCCGAGGGACTCGTGGTCGGCGGTTCGATCCGCTGTCCCTGGCACCACGCCTGTTTCAGCCTGCGCAGTGGCCGCGCCTTGCGCGCGCCCGCGTTTGATCCGCTGCCGCGATGGCGGGTCGAGCGGGCTGACGGGAAGATTTTCGCCCGCGAAAGACTTCCCGATCCCGGGCCGGCCGCGCACAGGCGCGCCGCGCAACCACGCAGCGTCGTCATCGTCGGCGGTGGCGCGGCGGGCTTCGCCGCCGCGCAGATGCTGCGGGCCGAGGGCTATGACGGAATCCTGGAGATGATCAGCGCGGATTCGGCCGAACCCTACGACCGGCCCAATCTCTCCAAGGACTATCTGGCCGGAACCGCGCAGCCGGAATGGCTGCCTCTGCGCGATCCGGCCTGGTATCGGGAGAACGGGGTGCAGCTGCGTCTGGGTTGTCGCGTCGAGTCGCTCGATCCGGCAGGGAAGCGTCTGACGCTGGCGGACGGGGCGACGCACTCATACGACGCGTTGCTGATCTCGACGGGCGCCTTCCCAACGAAGCTGCCGACGCCGGGCGCCGATCGAAGCCATGTTCATTATCTGCGCTCGCTCGCTGACTGCGACCGTCTCATCGCCGCTTGCGCCGGGGCGCGCCGCGTCGCCGTCATCGGCGCAAGCTTCATCGGCCTTGAAGTCGCCGCGTCGCTGCGCGCCCGCGATCTCGAGGTGCATGTCATCGCGCCTGAGGCGACCCCGATGGCGCGCATTCTCGGACCGGAAATAGGCGGATATGTGCGCAAGCTGCATGAGAGCCACGGCGTGGTGTTCCATCTCGAGGATACCGCGACAGAAATCGGCGAACGCACGCTAGCCCTAAAAAGCGGCGCGACTCTTGACGCCGACCTCGTGGTTATTGGCGTGGGCGTGAAGCCGGATCTTTCTCTCGCCCAGTCCGCAGGCCTCGCCGTGGACCGCGGCGTTCTCGTCGACGAATATCTGCAAACCAGCGCGCCCGACGTTTACGCCGCCGGCGATATCGCGAGCTGGCCCGACAAGATCACCGGCGAGCGGATTCGCGTCGAACATTGGGTGGTGGCGGAGCGTCAAGGTCAAACGGCCGCCCGCAATATTCTTGGCCGTAAGGAAAAATTCGACGCCGTGCCCTTCTTCTGGAGCCAGCACTACGATCAGGCCATCGCCTATGTCGGACATGCCGCTTCATGGGACCGGCTGGAAGCGTCAGGCGATCCAGCCGCCGCCGACTGCGCCGTTTCTTTCTTCAAGGGCGACCGGCTGCTGGCTGTCGCGACCATCGGTCGAGACCTCGACAATCTTCGCGCGGAGGCCGCTCTTGAAGCCCGCATCGGCGCCGAAGCGCCGGAAGCGATCGAATAAGACGGAGCGCTATTCGAATCGTCCGCAGGCGTGGCCAAGCATGGTGTAGACCTTGCCGGCGTCGCCAGTAAGGAGATCGAGCGCTTTCGAACCGTCGCGATCGCCGCGGCTCGTTTCGACGAGCAGATCCTCGAAATGCTTGATGTAGTGATCGGCCGTCGCGCGAAATTCTTGATCCACGCGATAGCGACGTCTGATTTCCTCGAAGGTCTGATGGCCCTGCGCCGTGTAGAGACGACGACCGAAAAGTCCGGCCGTCTCACCGCGCTGATAACGGCGCCATAGGTCGGCCACGGCGGCGTTGTCGGTCATTCGCGCAATGTCGCGCGTCAGACTGTCGAGCGCGCCCGCGCTGACCAAAGACCGCGCCGTGCGCGGCTGCTGTGCAGCTTCGTCGGAGGAGGCGCGCGCCAGCAGGTCGCTCAGCCATCCGCCATTTGCCTGGCGGTTCGACATATTCTGCGCGGCGCCCCGCAGGTTCGGCGTCTCCCCGCGCGCGGCCTGATTCAACGAAGAGCGGGCAGGCGCGGGAGGGCTTGGTTCTGAGATGTCGTAGATCCGCCCCGAACGCGCAACGATCTCGGTGAGCTCGTTCAGCGCCTTCACCTGATCGCCGACGACCCGCCGCAGAGCCGCTGCGTGCTCCGCCGTTTCCTGCGGAATCTCGGTTGCGCCGCGGCGCACTTCCTCGCGGGTCTTCTCGATCTCGCTGTGGATGGCATGCGCCATGCCGCGAATCTCTTTTGCCGCGGAGTCGAACTTCGAGCGCGCGTCGGCGAACAGAAGAACGATTTCTTCATTGGCCTGCGCGAATGCGACGCGCAGCGCTTCGGAGGTCTGCTCGCGTTCGCCTTCCGCCGCGGCGCGCACCGCCGAGAAGCGCGACTCGATCAGATCGGCGGTCTGCCTGGAGGTTTCGCTCAACGCGCCGCCAAGCTCGCGCGATCGCGCTTCGATCGCGCGGAAAGAGCGATCCATCAGATCGCTGAACGTCGTCACGGCGCTTTCGAATTCAGCGCGTCGGCCTTCGATGAGCGTCATCAGCTCCTCGAGCGTTTGATGACGCGCGGCCATCGTCGCGTCGAGCGCCTGCTGGCTTTGCGCAAGTCTTTCGGCGCTCTGAGCCAGCGCGTGTTGTCTTTCGTCGAGCGCCTCGACGATGGCGCTGGCGTCGCGCATCGTGTCGCTCGCCGTCGCGGCGACATGTTCAACCTGCGTCGAGGCCTCGTTGAGCGCCCCGCGGAACTCGGAGAGCCGGTTGCCAAGCTCGTGTTCGAGCCTGACAAGATTGCCGCCCGTCTGGTCGACCACTGCGTGTAGCGAGGCGTTGGTTTGGCCGAGCCCGTCGAGCAGGGCAGGCAGTTCGGCGCGAATTTTCTCATTCGTCGACAAAAGCGCCGCAATCGAACTCTTGGCGCTGGTCGCGAGCGTCAACTCCAGCGCCTCGCGCGAAGCATTGAGCGTGTCGGTCAGTTCATCGCGCTGCGCGCCGAGGCGCGAGGCGAGGTCGGCGCCGGCGTTTTCGACGGCGGTCGCCGTCAATTCGGCAATCGTCGTCAATTTCTGGGCGACCGCGCCGCCGCGCTCATCGAGCACCGAATGCATTTGCATGAGCCGCGCGTCGAGCGCGCCGCTGATTTCATCGATTCGTTCCGCGAGCGACTGACCGAGATCGCCGGTGCGCGCGTGAAGCGTCGTATCGAATTCATGCCGGGCGCCGGCGAGAATCTCTTTGATGTCATGCAGCCGCGCGCCGATCGTGTCCACGACCAGCCGGCCTCTTTCATCGATCTCCGAAGACACCATGCCGAGCCGGCTGACGACATTGGTTTCGAGGAGTTCGATCCGATTGTCGAGACTCGACTCCAGCGCCCTGGCCTGTCCTCCCAGGGTTTCGTTGATTTCTTCAGTCCTTGACGCCAAAGCCTGCGCGAGTTCGCTCGAGCGCGAAAGGAGCACCCAGTCGACGTCCTTGATCTTGGCGTCCAAGGCCTGCATGACTTGGCGTCCGCCATCTTCCATCACGCGGGCGATCTCAGCGGCGTGTTGGGAAAGCGCTTCGCTGAGCGCCTGGCTGCCCACTCCGCCGGCGTTGACTTGTCCCACGAGTTGATCGATCCGCTCCGCCGCTTCCGCCGTCCGTGTGCTGGCGACGCTCTCGAAGGCTTCGATCCTGTCGGACATTGTCGAGGCGATGTCGATCGCGCGCGCGCCGAGTCTCTCGACGAGATCCCCGCCCTTGCTCTCGATCGTGTCGTCGATGGCGGCCAATCTTGCGTCGATCTCATGGGCGAAGTGGCGAGAATTGTCGCCAATGCGGGCGTTGTAGTGCTCGACTTGCGCAGACAGTCGATCGATGAGGGCGCCGCCCTCAGTGCGGAGGGTTTGATCGAGCGACTGTAACCTGTCGTCGAGCCGGTGCGTGATTTGCTGCGCTTGCTCCTCGAGGCGTGCGGCCGCATCGGCCGTCCGCGTCGTCAGGTCGTCGACAATCTGTGTCCCCTGATTGCCGATCGCCTCCTGGACTGTGGCGAGACGCTGCGCAAATCCGTCGCGGAGGCGTTCGGCATGTTCGCCGACTCGGTCGGCGAGCGCGCCGCCGTCGCGCAGCATCGCATTCTCGAATAGCGTCAGCTGCTCGCCAAGCGTCATCGCGATACGCTGGCCCTGATCGGTCAGGGAGGTCACGACTTCTTTGCTTCCGGACAGGACGGCGTCCTCGAAGGAGCCGAGCCGGTCATTCAGCAGTTCATGCAGCCGTTCGCCTTGGGTCGCGATCGCCAGAACGGCGTCGCTCGCCGTGGTTGCGAAACGCTCGTGCATTGTGTCGGTATTCTCGGCGAGAGCAGAGGAGGCGTCAGCGACGCTTTGGCGCAGCTTGTCACGCAGAGCCGCGCCATGCGCGTCAAATTCCTGCAGCGCGAGTTCGCGTGTCGTCTCCATCGTTTTGGCGACGAGCATTCCTGCCGTCTCCAAAGCGTTGAGCCGCTCGCCGAGCAATTCATCGACGCGCGTCGCATGTTCGGTGACGACCGATGCGACGCTTTCGCTGTGACGCTTAACGGAGTCTTCGAATGAGCCGAGCTTTTCTGCGAGGCTGACGTCAACCCGATCGGCGTGCGCGGTCATCCGCTCCGCAATCTCGCCGCCGCGATCCACGAGCACATGTTCGATGGCCTCCAGACTCTGCGCGACGGCGTCGTTGACCTGTCCGGTGTTACGGACGAAGTTCTCTTCGAAGGCGATGAGCTTGTCGCTGAGTTCGACGGCGGCGCGTTCCGTGCGGGCGGCCACTCGGGCCGCCAAATCTTCGCCCTGCCGCGCGACCAGGCCTTCGAACGTCGAGAGGCCCTCAGCAAGGGCTGCGGTCGCGCGTTCGCCATGTTCGCTGACGCGCTGGACGATTTCCTCGCTGTGGCGGGTGACGGCGTCTCCGAAGGCGGCGAGCTGCGCCGAGAGGCCTGATGCGGCGCGTTCGCCGCGCTCGCCGACGCGTTCGGCGATTTCGTCGCCGTGGCGCTGGACCGACTCCTCGAAGGCGGCGAGGTGCGCCGTAAGCGTCGATGTCGCGCGTTCGCCTTGCTCGTCCACAATTTGCGCGATCTGTTCGCCATGTCGCGTGACGGCGCTTTCGAATGAAGCCAGCTGAGCTGCGAGCGTCGACGTCGCGCGCTCGCCTTGCTCGTCCACAATTTGCGCGATCTGTTCGCCATGTCGCGTGACGGCGCTTTCGAACGAAGCCAGCTGAGCCGCGAGCGTCGACGTCGCGCGCTCATTCTGTTCGCTGACCTGCTCGGCGACCTCGTCGCTTCGGCGGGTGACAGATTCTTCGAATGCGGCGAGTTGTGTGGTGACGGCCGTTGTCGCCCGCTCGCCATGTTCGGCGACGCGCGCAACGACGTCCTCTCCATGCCGCCCAAAGGTCTCTTCGAAAGCGGCGAGTCCATCCGAAATGACGGAACTGACGCGGTCGCCGTGTTCAACAATGCGCATGGCGGCTTCCGAACTGTTGCGCACGACAGCGTCTTCGAACGCCGCAAGCCGCTCTACCACGGTGGTCTCGATCTGCCGCCCTTGTTCGGCGATCCGCTCGGCCATTTCGCCGCCGCGGCCAACCACGGTCTCTTCGAAGGCCTGGAAATTGTCCGCGAGCGTTTCAGTGATGCGATCGCCGTGCTGGCCGATAGCCGAAGCCGCTTCGCTGGCTGCGGCGACGAAGCGCGTCTGCAGGGCGTCGACCTGTTCGACGAGGGCCGCAGCATTCTGGTTCAAGCTGTGCGCGATTGCGTCATGAAGCGCTTGACCGCGCGTATCGAAATCGTTCTGCGCCTGTTGATGCGCCTCTTCGAGCAGGCCGACAATCCGGGTTTCCGCTGTCTCGAGGGTGGTTCGTGCGACTTCGACATGTTCGGAGACGCGGGCGGCAAGCCGTTCCTGAGTTTCGGCCAGCGAGCGCTCAAATGCGCCGCCCTGCGTTTCAATTGTTTCGCGAATGGCGCCCCCAGTTTCGGCGAGTTGAGCGACAATTCGCTCTCCCTGGCCGCCGATCGCTTCCGAGAAACCGGCGCCAATCTGTCCAAACCGTTGGAGCATGTCGGCGCCGCGCGCGCCAAAATCGCCGGCGATCGCTTCGCCCGCAGTTTCGAGCTTGCGGCTAAACTCCTCGGTTCCCTCTGAAAAACGGCGGCTGACGTCGTCGCTGGCGCCGCTCACCTTTTGCGCGACCTCATCGCCAGTCTGCGTAAGTGCGAAGAGCACGCGCTCGCCATGACTCGCCAGAGTCGATTCGAAGGCGTCTCCGGCCTCGTCGAGCGCGAGCCGGATCTCTTCGCCTTTCGAGCCGAGGGAGGAGGCGACGCGCGCCCCCGCCTGGCTCACCGCTTCGGCGAGATGGACCGAGGCCGTCGCGAGTTCCTGAGAAAGCGCTTCGCGCGCGCCAAAGAGCGCGGTTCGCGCATTGTCGGCGTTGACGACGATGGCTTCGCGTTCGCGCGCCAGTTCGTCAATGAGCAGCCGAATGCGCCGCTCATTATCGGTATAGGTGCGCTCGAGGTTGGTGACCTCGGTGCGGACGATCACTTCCAGCTCGCCGGCGCGCGCCAGCGCGCGTTCGATGCCATCGCCCATGGAGGCGGCTTCACGTCGGATCGCCTGCGACAGCGAAACGATCTGTTCCGTCGCCACCGTCTCGGGCTCGATCAGTCGAATGGCCACTTCGGTCATGGAATTGGCGATGAGCCGCATCTCATGGGCGCGCCGCGCCATTAATCCAGTGAGGAAGAGAAAGACGAGGGGCGCGATCAGCGCCGCGAGAGCCAGGACCGGCTTGGGCGCGAGCGTCAAGCCGTCGGCGTCGAGGATTTCTCCTTGATGGAAATAAACATACGCAACCCAGCAGGCCGCCCACAGCCCCATCGAGGCGAAGGTGAGGGTCATGATCGAGCGGTTTGGCTTGATCTGCAGCGCCTGCCGCAACTCGCCGACCGTGCGGCGATCGTCGTTCGCCGGCGCAAAGGCGGGAGCGATGACCCCTAGCTGCTCCTGATCGCGGTTTTGATGGTCGCCGTAAGCGGGCGCTGACTTGCGCCGATCCGCGCTCTGACCGTCCGCTCGGGCGCTCGGGGCCGGGTCCGATCGGTCGTGCGCTTCGTCCGCGGCTGCGGCGGCGTTCGGCGTTTCGCCGATGTCGAGCGCCTCCTCGACCGCTGACAGAGCGGCGGACGCCGCGTCCTGGATCTTACCTGATGTCGCCATTCGCTCACTCCAGCCGGCGCAGACGCCTGCGGTCCGGCCAAATCCGCGGCCCGCCGCCAAGCGGCCGCTGGTGAATAAAGATTAACCAAACTTTACAGCCCATCCCTGGCAATTGAAACATGTGCGCGGCGCGTATCAGGAAACTTCGTTAACGCGTCCTTCAGGTTATCCGCGCCAGTCTGAGGATAAGCGGCCTGGAGCGTCGGTCGCGGGCTTTCTAGGATCGCGCTTTGCGATAAATATCAAGGGGAACAGGGAATGGGGATGGCGAAACTCGCGGAATCCGCCCTTCTGAACTGCGAAGCTCAGCCGCAGCCGATGATGGACGCGCAGGAAGAATCGCCGATCGACCTCGTTCATCTCTCGCGCCAGACCTTCGGCGACCATGATCTCGAACAAGAGCTGCTGGCGCTTTTCGACGCGCAGGCGGCGCAATGCGCCGAGCGCTTGCGCACGCCGGCGAGAGTCGGGGATGGCGAATGGCGCATCGGTCTCGCACATACCATCAAGGGGTCGGCGCGGGCGGTCGGGGCGTTCGACGTGGGTCTTGCGGCGGAGGCCTATGAGTTGGCCCTGCGCGGCGAGGAACTAAGCATCGTCGAAAAGCGCGACAAACTTGACGCCGCCATAAAAAAGGCGCGCAGCGCCATCGCTTTATTGCTCGGCCGCGCGGTTCAGAACGGCCCGACGGGGAAATATTTCAGATAAAGCTCGGCGAAGACGCCGCGTTGGGCGAGTCGAGCAAGCGCATAGTCGAGCGCGCGGCGCAGAGGCGCATTGCCTTTTTTTACGGCGATGCCGACTCCTTCGCCAAAATATTTCGGATCGGTGAACGGGCCGTCCCGAAAGACGCAGCAACCGGCGGCTTCTGCTCCGTTCAGCCAATATGAAAGAGAGATCGCGTCGCCGAAGAGCCCCTGAACATGGCCGTTTTTCAGTGCGTTGCGCGCCAGGGCCGGCGTCTCGAACGTCACCAGTTTGGACTGCGGATAGAAGGCCTTGAGAAAGGCTTCATGCCGCGAGCCCGCGACCACGGCGATCGGCCGGTCGGCGAACGCGCTGGGGGAAGCCGACTTGAGGGTGGTGTCGGCCTGCATGACAAACCGCCCCGGCGTCATCATGTAAGGACCGGAAAAATCGACCTGTTTTCTGGTCTCGTCATTGATCGCGAGCGAAGCGATGACGGCGTCGCCGCTATTGTCGTTGAGCGCGGGAACAAGCAGATCCCACCGTCGTCTCTGGATCGTGCAGGCGACGTCGAGTTCGACGCAGATCGCCCGCGCAAGATCGACGTTGAAGCCGGCGACCTGCCCGTCCGGAAGCAGGAAATTGAACGGCGGATAGTCGTCCTCGGTGAGGAACCGGATCTGCCGCAGTCCGGAGAGGTCAGGCTTTTCCGGGGAGCGGTTGGGGTCCCAGAAGGAGGGCGCGGCCGCGGCGGGCCGCGTCGGCGCCGGGGCGGGGAGCGCAGCGTCTGCACGCGCGGCCACAAGGCCTGACGTCAGGAACAGCCCCGCGAGCGCGGCGCGAAGGAAAGAGAGGCGAGCGAATCGGGGCGGCTTATTGATACGGCGCATAAAGTTATTGCGTGGCTCCTGCTGGAGATCGATAGTCGTTCGAAGGCTGCTTGCGCGCGCCGGAATATTGCATGAATTTCGTTCCGATCGAAAGTGTCGCCGCCGCCGCTTCGCCGATCAAGGACGAACTTCGTCGGCTTTGGCTCCGCCGGGCGCCCGCCGACTCCTTCGCATTTCGCCGATCGCCGCCGGCGCGTACGACCGCGCCCCTGGCCATTCCCATCGAAATCGCCTTTCTGTCCGGTCACGGCGTTCCCGAGCAGGCGCTGCAGTTCGCCGCAGCGACGGCGCGCCGTCAAGGCGTTTGTGCAGATGAAGCGTTGCTTGCCGAGGGACTGGTGTCGGAAGATGTCTTTTATCGGGCGCTGGCGAAGCATCTCGACGTCGACTTCATCGACGCTCCTGTGGAAGTCTGCGGGTCAAGCGTCGCGACGGTCGAGCGCGGCTATGCGCGGCTTCGCGACTCGTCGAGCGGCTTTCTTTGGCTGTTCGCGCCCAGCGGCAGCGGCGTCTTCCGGCTGATGAGCGTGCGGCGCCTGTCGAAAGGGCGGCCGCTTTTCGCCATCACCACCCGAACGCGGTTCCTGGAAGCGGTGCGCCGCGCCGATCCCGACGCCGCCGCCCGCAACGCCGCCTTTCTCGTCGAGCGCGTCGACAGTGAGCTCTGCGCCCGCGGCGGTCTTCAGCGCGGACAGGTGGGATTGCTGCTCGTTGCGCTGATCTCACTTGCGGCGAGCCTCTACGCGCCCTTTGACGTACTGCGCATTGCGTCGGCCTTGCTGTTGGCAGGCGTGTTCTTCTGCGGCGTGTTTCTGAGGCTTTTCGCTTGCGCGGAGAGCTTTGCGCCATGCGCGGAGGCGGCGCCGCTCGCCGGCGATGCGCGGCTGCCGATCTACACAATCGTGCTGGCGCTCTATCAGGAGGCCGCGGTTGTGGCCCAACTCACCCGCGCGATTGACCGACTCGACTATCCCGGCATTATGGCGCAAACGCCACAAGCGAACGCAGGCTACGAGCCGCGCTGCGCTAAAGGCGCTATTTCCTAATTTCCGGTCTGCCGAGACGCGTTGCGGAATCGTCCGCGCGAAGGCAGGATCGTGGGCATGCCATCACGTATTGAAAGAACTAGCGAGACAGGCGTGGCGCGGAACCAATTTGGGGAGTCGCGCGCCGATCGAATCGTTGATTTCATTCAACGTTGGTGGTGGGTCTTGAGCTGCCTGTCGCTTCCAAGCTTGTCTGCCTGGGCAAAAGAACACCCTTGGTTCGGCGCGCTAACCCGTCTTATTCACCGAGGGCCTGATTTTGGGCTGGCGAGTGTGGTGTAAGATACTGATTTAGTGTATGGATTGGTTGCTGACGCCGATCCGTTCACGCCATCGCATCGAAGCCACACCCGCCATGC
>VGEB01000019.1 GCA_016869435.1 Alphaproteobacteria bacterium
CTGACCTTCTAATCCGAACGCCTGTGTATACGACCGTATTATCGATGGAGAGGTCACCTTTGGTACGAAAATTACGAATATCAACTTGACCGTCTTTTCCTGCAACGATTGATCGATCCAGCACTAGTGAATAGGGGAGATTTAGGCCATTCAAATCGAGGCCAGAACAAAATATTGCGCCAATAATTCGTATTCCGGTCGGATTGATGTCCTGAGCCGCCTGTCGCATCAACACTTTTACGATGTCATTCTCCAAAATCCTCAGATCGGTGTATTCGTCACAAGTTTTGACTGCGTCAATCTTATGCGGATGAGCAAACTGACTTCTTTTTTCTGTCGCGGCTTCGTTTCTATCCAAGAAGTCGCCGCCCTTCCGATGCGTAGCGCAAACCACGCCAGGCGCCTCGGCGATGAGAACCGCTTCCATTCCTACCTTGAGACACGCAATAATTTTACTCGGCGCGGAGTTGCCGGTGGGCGCGCAAAATACGCCATCTATGCCTTGCGGCGAGGCGATAGCGCCCATCCCCATTCGCGCGCAGGCGCTCGCTCTGTCCGTGCGGGCCGAAGATGAGCTTGTTCCGCTCTCGTTGCGCTTCACGTCGAATGCCGTTGCGAATGCATGAAACGCCAATACGTTCAACGCCCATGCTGCGAGCAAGAGACATGACAGTACCCGCCGCAACGATGGAAACGAACGCTTTTTCGGCCCAAATGACGCGCAACCAATCATCTATTCGCCCATCCTTGTCTCGCGAGACGGGACGATCCAATCAAAACGGATTCAAATCTTGCAACGCTGTTTGTAGCGCCGCGCACAAAATTCAAATATCGCCGCCACAATGTCCGTCAAGATCAAAAACGCGTTAACGCGCGCGGTTCAAAAGCGCATCTATGCCTCCCGCCGCCCCCGAAACCCCGTCGCCAACACATAGAGTTCGGCGGAATCCGCCCGGCTCGCGGCCGGCTTAACGTGGCGCACGGTCGAAAAATCGCGCTTGAGCCGCGACAGCAATTGTCCCTCCGTTCCGCCCTGCAGCACCTTGGCGACGAAAAAGCCGCCGGGCGCCAGAACGTCGCAGGCGAAATCGGCGGCGAGTTCGGCAAGCGCGACGATGCGCAAATGGTCCGTCGCCTTATGGCCGGTGGCGTTCGCCGCCATGTCCGACATCACGCCGTCAGCCTCGCCGCCGAGCATGTTGGTGATGAAATCCGGCGCGTCCGCGTCGTTGAAATCCTTCACGGCGAATTCGACGCCGGCGATCGGCTCCATGTCGAGAAGGTCGACCGCGACGACTTTGCCTTTCCCGTCTTTCGCCTTGACCCGCGCGGCGGCGACCTGCGACCAGCCGCCGGGCGCGGCGCCAAGATCGACGATGCGCCCGCCAGGCTTGAAGAGATGATAGCGATCGTCCATCTCGATGAGCTTATAGGCGGCGCGCGAGCGATAGCCCTCGCGCTTGGCGCGCGCGACATAAGGGTCGTTGAGCTGGCGCTCCAGCCATAACGTCGACGAGAGCGAACGCTTGCGCGCGGTCTTGACCCGCGTCTTGAGCGACCGGCCGCCTTCGCGCCCCGACTCTTTCGTCACGCATGCACCTTGTCGCGCGGGCTGAAGACGCCGCCCGGCGCCGGCTCCATCACGATGTGTCGGTCGTGGAAGGCGCGCAGCGTGGAGCGGTGGCCGATCGAGACGATCGTCGTTCGCGGCAAGCGCTCGCGCAGCATGGCGTAGATGTCGTCTTCGAGCTGTTCGTCGAGCGCCGACGTCGCTTCGTCGAGGAAGAGCCAATCCGGCTTGGCGAGAAGCGCGCGGGCGATGGCGACGCGCTGCTGTTCGCCGCCGGAAAGGCGCTGGCCCCAGTTATTCTCTTCATCGAGACGCTCGACGAAAGGCGCGAGCCGCGCGGCGCGCAGCGCCTCCTGCATTTCTGCCGGCGAGTGGTCGCGGACGCTGCCGGGATAGACGATCGCTTCGGACAGCGCGCCCATCGGAATGTAGGGACGTTGCGGCGCCAGCATCACCTTGGCGCCGCGGGGCGTCAGCACCTCGCCCGAAGCGTAAGGCCAGACGCCGGCGATGGCGCGAAACAGCGTCGACTTGCCCGAACCCGACGGGCCGGTAAGCAGCGTCGACTGACCGGCAGCGAACGTCAGATCGTCAACCGTCACGATGTTGCGCCCGTCGGGCAAGGCAAGCGTCAGCGCGCGCAGACGAATGTCCGCGCCATCGGTCGGCGCGACGATGCGCGTTTCGGACATTTCCGCGCGCGCCGTTGCGATCGCGTGATCAAACGACGTCAACCGATCCAGCACCGATTTAAAATTGGCGAGAGAGGTGTAATAGTTGATGAAGAAGGTGAGCGCGCTTTCGACCCGCCCGAAGGCGCTCGCGGTCTGGGTCATGACGCCGAGTTGGATGCGGCCGGCGAAATAGAAGGGCGCGGTGATCACGTAAGGAATGATCGGCGACAGCTGTCCGTAGGTGGAGGTGAACGCCATCAGCTGCTTGCGCTTCTGCACAATCGCCAGATAGTTGACGATAATGCCGGCGAAGCGTCGGAGCAGCGAGCCGCGCTCGGCAGGTTCGCCGCCAAGCAGCGCGATCTGCTCGGTATATTCGCGCAATCGCGCCAGCGAAAAGCGGAAATCGGCCTCGCGCCTCTGCCGATCGAAGTAGAGCCCGGTGAGCGAGTGGCCAATCAGATGCGTCACCAGCGTTCCCACCGCCGCATAGAGCAGCACCACCCAGAAGAGAAAGCCCGGAACATAAATTTCAGTTCCAGGCAGCGGGTAATTGCCCGACAATTCCCAGAGCACATAGGCGAAGGACACGAGCGAGCTTAAGGTGGCGATCAGCAGGATCGAATAGGAGTAGACGCCGTAGCCTTCCTCTCCGCCGCCAATGAATCGATTGACGTCTTCCGCGATGCGCTGATCGGGATTGTCGGCGCCGCCGCCGACGAGCGCCATGCCGTAATGCGCATGCGCGCCGAGCCAGCGCTCAATGTAATGTTCCGTCAGCCAACGGCGCCAGCGGATAACGAGCATGGACTGCAAAACGAATTCGATGATCACGGAGACGACGTAAACGAACGCCCATGGCGTGAAGACGAACAATAGCTGCCGCCAGAACTCTGGGGCGTTTTTCTCTTGAATAGCGTTGAACCAATCGCGATTGAAAAAGGACAGTCGCACCGTGATGCCGACCTGTCCTTGGTTGAGAAGCACCAGCACGACCACCATGGCGATGGCGATGGCGCTTTCGCGCGCCGCAAAGGGCGGGAACGGCCAGACGCGTCCTTCGCCGCGCTCCAGCGTATCGAAATAGAGGTCGGCGATGCGCGTCATTTCTCGAACGACGGGAATATGAGAGACCGCGTAAACGATGATCGAGAACACCGCGACGGTGAGCGGCATGGTCTCGGGCGGCGCGTAGTCGTTCAGCCACTCGGGCCACACACCTTCCGCCTGCATAAGGCCGATGAGGCCGAAGACGATGGTCTCCGTCGAAAAAATGCAGGCGAAAATTCTCAGGAAGCTCGACATGTCTCGGGCGCGCCACGTGGTATAAGCGCAAAGCGCCGAGGCGACGGCCAGGACAAAGAGACTGGAGTCGCCCTTATGGAGGCCGACCAACGCGGTAAGGGCCGCGAAGACGGCGACCGCCACGCTCAATTTCTGCATCTTTCACCTTGGATATGAGAAGCCGCTCGGCTCGCCGCGAACGCATCGCTGGCGACGACCGTCTAGCTCCATGATAGAGGAATCAGTCCTCTTCAGGAATGATCGGATCCCCGTTGACGTGGGCGACGAGCACGGGCGAAGCCTTGAAGGTCAGCACTCGGCGCGGCGTAATCGTGGCCTCGACGCCGGTTTTGGGATTGCGTCCGACGCGCTCGCGCTTGTCGCGCACGTTAAAGGTTCCAAAGGACCGCAGCTTGACGGATTCGCCGCGCAGCAAGGCTTCGCTGATCTCGTCAAAGGTGGCGTCCAGCATTTTGCGGGCTTCGGCGCGGGAAAGCGAAGGACAGCAGCTGTAGACTGCTTCTCGCAGCGCGGCCCGCGTCAAGGTGCTGCCCGGAGGAGCTCTCCTTACCATGCGGACGAAGCGCCCAATGCTTGCTTTATCGGGAACGGGCCGAACACAACTCCCCCTCGAAGCTTCTTGCAATCGTCACTCGCAATAAATGGGCGCTGAGCCCAGATCGCGATACTAGGCATAAAATATCGATTTGCAAGGGCGATCAAGCGTCGCGCGGCGCTCCGAACTCAGGTTAGCAGCTAAAGGATCGCCAAAGGCAATTTTCCTTGCCGCGGATTGATTTGGGCCGCCGCGATACCGGCCGCGCCTTCGCCGCGTTTGAAGAATGGTCGCGCTTGAAGTCGCCTCTCGACCAATTTTCGATCTACGCAAGCCGCGGCGCGCCGTCGGCGTTACGATGCCCAGTTGCGGGCGCTACGACGCCGTCGCCGCCCGGGGCGAAGCGAAGGCCTCAGGCGCCCGACGAGGACTTGCGGCCGATGAGCGAACGCGTCGTTACCCGCTTGCCGTCGCCTTCGGCGGCCAGATACAGACGGCCTTTGGCGGGCTTGGCGGCTGCGGCGCTGCGCACCGCCTCATTGATGCGGTCGATCGACGAGGTCGAAGGCTTAGGCGGCGCGGCGGCGATCCCCGCCCGTTCGGCGCGATTGCCGCTTGTTTTTGCCGCCGGCGTCGGCTTGGCGGCGCGATAGTCCTCGAGCGCCGTCAGTTCGCCGACGATGACGGCGCCCTTCTCGAGCTCGATCTCGCCATAGGTGATTTTGCCCTCGACGCGCCCGCTGGCGCGAACGACGAGCAATTGCTTGATCTCGACATGGTCGGAAATCCGGCCGCTGACGTCGGCTTCAGTGGCGCTGACATTGCCGCGAATGACGCCGCCCCGCCCGACCTGAATGACGCGCGCCGAAACGTCGCCTTCGATCGCGCCGTCGACGACGATGACATCCGAGGCCGAGATTTCGCCCTTAAGCGTCACGCCGGCGCCGATATAGGCGACGTTCTCTTCTTCCGGTCGAAAATCCATCGCGTTCTTCGCCATCGCCAAGCTCCTCGGTCGCTGAAAATGTGCGCAAAAGCTTACGTTGAGCCCGCCTCCACATTCAACGGTAAAATGCGCGCCGGCTCAGCGTGATTTTTCACTTGGTTCAGACAGCGGATGGAGATCGCGCACCATGGCGCGCATGCGCTCGTCGAGCACATGCGTATAGATCTGGGTCGTTGAAATATCGGCATGGCCGAGCAACTCCTGCACCACGCGCAGATCGGCGCCGTTCTGCAGCAGATGGCTCGCAAAGGCGTGACGCAGCGCGTGCGGATGCATGGCGGACGCAGGCAGGCCGGCGGCGCTGGCGAGCGCCTTGAGATCGCGTGCGAAGGCCTGGCGCGTGAGATGGCCGCTGTCGCTGTCGGCGGGGAAGAGAAAGGCAGACGCGGCTCGCTCGGGCGCCGTCGCCTCGAGAAGCTTGCGATAGGACAGAAGCGCGCGCCGCGCGCGATCGGTCAGCGGCGCCAGCCGTTCGCGCCCGCCCTTGCCACGAATGGCGATGAAAGGATCGCGCGCATGCGCGGCGCTTTTCGGCAGCGACACGAGTTCGGAAACACGTAGGCCGGTGGCGTAGAGCGTTTCGAGCAGCGCATAAAGGCGCGCGGCGCAGAGCCGTTCGCGAACGGACCGGCGTTCGTCGTCTAGCCCTTCGCCGGCCACGGCGAGCAGGCGATCGATTTCCGCGGCGGAGAAGACGCCCGGCGCGCTGCGCCGCAGGCGCGGCCCTTCGAGCGCCGCCGCCGGATCGTCATCGCGATGGCGATCGACGTAGAGAAATTTGTGGAACTGGCGAATGGCCGAAATCCGTCGCGCCACCGTCGCCGCCGACATGCCGCGCGGCTCCAATGACGCAAGATAGGCGCGGATATCTTCCGTCGTCGCTGCGCCGGGATCGCCGCCGCGCGCGGAAAGATGGGCGATATAATCGGAAAGATCGCGCCGGTAGGCGTCTTGCGTGTTGCGCGCCGCGCCGCGTTCGGCGGCGAGCATGTCGAGAAAGGCGTCGAGCTGGCGGGAAGCGCCGGCGTTCATGCGCTCAACTCCCCCGGATATCCTTTTGGAGCCCCGCTCGCGTTACGCGCGACGGGAACGACAACTCACTTGTTCAGCCGTTGCGCCGGAATCGTATAGGTCATCTCGCGCGGCTGCGGCGTCACATAGCCGACGAGCGCGACCATGGCGCCGTAGACGATCGCAGCGACAGCCGCGACGACGATCAGAAAGCGGATGAGACTGGGCAAGGAATCGACTCAGCTCCCGTAAAGCCTGCGACTGTATTCGCCCGAAGGCCCCGCGATTGCAAGCCGCGCGTCCGTCGACGGCGCGCATGCGCCGGAAATCCTGATAAAAGGCGACGTCGGGGGAAGACAACCAAAAAGGGGAAACGGTTCATTTCGAGATCGCACGCTTCCCTGACGATTCGACCGCTCATGCGATTACGTTCTTGAAAATGGAGCCCATCCCGAATGCGGCTGGCGCTCAACGTCAAAAATGCGCTTCCGTGTCCTCGTCTTCAGGCCGGATTTCATGGCGCATGATCAGCGGCGCCTGAGTCAGGGCGAAAACGAGCGTCAGCGGCAAGATGCCGAAGACCTTAAAATTCACCCAGTCGTCGGTCGTCAGCACCCGCCGCAGGACTTCATTGAGCCCTGCGAGGGCGAAGAAGAACAGACCCCAGCGTATCGTGAGCTTGCGCCAGCCGGCGTCGTCGATATGGATCGCCATGTCGAACACGATCGGCAGCAGCAGCTTGCCGAAATAGAGCGCGCCGATGAGTCCGGCGCCGAAGAGCGTGTAGAGAATCGTCACCTTCAGCTTGATGAAGGTCTCGTCGTGCAGAAAGTAGGTCAGTGAGCCGAAGATCAGCACCAGCGCCGCAGTGACGACCGGCATCGCCGGCAAATGGCGGGTCAACGCCCATGATACGGCGAGCGTGACGACAACGCCGGCCATGAGCACGCCGGTCGCGGCGTAAATGCCGTATTTGGCGTTGGCGACGAAGAAGAGCAGCAGCGGTCCTAATTCCAGTGCGAACTTCAGCCAGGGATTGAGCTTTTTCTTTGCCGCGACGGCCGTTTCCTGCGTCATCTGTCTTTAGCTTTCCGCATCTACCGTTTCATCAAGCCCCGCGATCGCCCGGGCGAAGTCGCGCGCCTCGAAGGGCTCCAGATCTTCGGCGCCTTCGCCGACCCCGATGAAGTGGATCGGCAGGCCGTAAGTCTCGGCGATGGCGACCAGAATGCCGCCCCGCGCCGTGCCGTCGAGCTTGGTCATCACGAGGCCGGTGACGCCGGCGACGCGCTCGAACACATCCACCTGCTGCAGCGCGTTTTGACCGACGGTGGCGTCGAGAACCAGCAGCACCGCATGCGGCGCTTCGGCCTCAGCTTTTTTCATCACGCGCACGATTTTTTCAAGCTCGGCCATCAGTTCGGCGCGGTTTTGCAGCCGCCCCGCCGTGTCCATGAGCAGAATGTCGGCGCCCTGCTCCTTGGCGCGCCTGATCGCGTCGAAGGCGAGGCCGGCGGCGTCGGCCCCTTCCGCGCCAGAAACGACTTCGGCCCCGAGGCGCTCGCCCCAGACCTTGAGCTGTTCGACCGCCGCGGCGCGGAAGGTGTCGCCCGCCGCGAGCACGACCGTCTTGCCTTCGCCGGTCCATTTCGCGGCGAGCTTGGCGATCGTCGTCGTCTTGCCCGAGCCGTTGACGCCGACGACGAGGATAATGAACGGCTTTTTGCTGTCGTCGACGACGAGCGGCGCGGCGACCGGCGTGAGAACGCGCTCGACCTCGCCGGCGAGGATTTCACGCACTTCCTCAGGATCGATGTCGCGTTCATAGCGCGCCTTGCCGACCGCCTCGGTGATCCGCGTCGCGGCGCCGACACCGAGATCGGCCCGCAGCAGCACGTCTTCGAGCTCCTCGAGCGTCAGCGCGTCAAGCTTGCGCTTGGTGAAGACATCGGCGACGCCTTGAGTGATCGCCTGCGAGGTGCGGGAGAGCCCGCCGGAGAGGCGCGACCACCAGGAGCGCTTTTCTTCCTCGGGAGCCTCCTCTACCGCCGTTTCCGGCGCGGATTCGCTCTGGCCGCCGCCGAACAGGCGGGAGAACACGCCGCGTTTCTTGCCTTCCGCTTCCTGGCTCATGCGCTCACCGAATTCACGGCCTGCCCCTACACGAGTTGCGCGCAAAGGGCCAGCGCCGAAGGCCCTGGGCGACGCGCCCACATGGGCGAATAAGTCATCCGCCGCAACCCGAGCTATACGTTCTGGCGCCACAAAAATGGGGTCGCAGTCTGTCGAAACGGTCCTTTGGAGGCCAATTATTGGCGCATCCAATATCCCGAAGGGAGACGCGAAATGAAACGCAACAACCAACGTTTCTTTGCGAGCGCGTTCGCCTTAGCGTCAATCTGCGCTGCAGCCGATTCAGCTGTCGCGCAATCACCCGGATATTATGGATATCACGCCGGCCGACAAGGAAGGGCCCGCCCGACGCCTTACGCTGGAGATTGTCGACCTCCCTATCCGCCGGGCTACCGTCACGACCTGCAAGGCTGGAACACGGGATTCACGGATCGCGATTTTTCCTGTTACCGGCTCCAAGACGACTAGATCACGCTGCGTTTAGGCGGAATCGCCTAAACGCAGATAAATTGATCGATTCCAAAAGTTAGAGCGCGCTCTACGCGAAAAACCGGTTCCCACTTTTTCGCAGCGCGCTCTAAAAGCGGCAAGCCGGCTGACGCTTCCTCGCTGTCCCACTCGGCGTTGCCGCGAGCTTCACAGCAGTTGGCCCCGCCCGGCCTGCAGCCGCAACAGGACGGCGACCAGCGCATCGACGTCGGCGCAGGTGTTGTAGAAGGCCAGCGACGGCCGCACGGTCGCTTCAAGGCCGAAGCGGCGCAGGATCGGCTGCGCGCAATGGTGCCCGGCGCGCACGGCGACGCCTTCGCGATCGAGCGCCTTGCCGACCTCCAGAGGCTCGTGTCCATCGAGCGTGAAGGAGAGGACCGAGGCTTTCTCCGGCGCCGTTCCGATGAGGGCGAGGCCCGGCACGGTCCTCATCTTTTCGGTCGCATAGACGAGAAGCTCATGCTCGTAGCGGGCGATCACGTCCATGCCGATGCTCTCGACATAGTCGACCGCCGCGCCAAGCCCGACGGCGTCGGCGAAACGACGCGCATCGGCAGGAATGTCCGGCTTTACCAGGCCGTGACGCTCGGCGCGAAGCGCTTCAACGTCGACGAAAACGGTGCGCTCGAGAAGGGCAAGCCTCGCCACCCGATCCTCGAAGACGATGTCGTGATATATGCCGGCGCGACGGTGCTCGGCCGCATCGTCATCGGCCGCGGATCGACGATCGGCGGCAATGTCTGGCTCACGCACAGCGTGCCGCCGGGCAGCAACATCACCCAGGCGAAGGCGCGGATCGAACTCTTCGCCAATGGCGCCGGCATCTGAAGGCGCCGTCGCCGCCTGCGAAATAAGGCGGCCCGGCTTCCAGGCCCGACTCCGGTTCTCAGCCCTACGCCGTCGCCTCGGCGCAGCCCTTCGCCATCGCCTCTCGCCCAGCGGCCATGATCTCTTCCGGCGTCAGGTCGCGGACATGCGTCGCGATCGACCATTCGTGGCCGAAGGGGTCGACCACTTTCCCGTAGCGGTCGCCCCAGAACATGTCGGCGACCGGCATTTTGACCGTCGCGCCGGCGGCGACCGCTTGCGCGAAGACGGCGTCGACGTCGTCGACCATAAGATGGATCGTGACCGGCGAGCCTTTCAACGCCTTCGGCCCGAGCGCGCCCCACTCAGGCATTTCATCGACGAGCATCACCATGGAGTCGCCGATCATCACGGACGCGTGCATCAATTTTCCGTCGGGGCCCGGCATGCGGAAGCCTTCCTCGGCGCCGAAGGCCTTCTTGTAAAATTCGATCGCGTCAGACGCGCCGGCGCAAATGAGATGCGGCGTGATCGATCGCAAACATGGGGGATTTTTCTCAACATTGGCGTTCATGCTTTGAGTCCTTTCCTTCAGTCTGAATTTCAGCCCCTAACTTTCGCAGCGCTTTACGAAGCTTTTGTCCTTCGCTTTGCGACAATTCATCATCGAGCGCGGCATGTTCGCGCCGCCAGATCGGCAGCGCCGCCACGAGGAGATCGGAGCCGGCGGCGGTCAGAAACAATCTGCGCGCGCGGCGGTCCTTCTCGTCGGGTCGCGTGTCGACCAGGCCGCGCCGTTCCAGGGATTTCAGCGCGGCGGTGAGCGTCGTGCGATCCATGGCAAGCGCGTCCGCAAGACGTCCAAGAGTTGGCGCCTGAGGCGCATTGAGCGACATCATCAGCGAAAACTGCCCATTGGTGAGTCCGAGCGGCGCGAAGGCGCGATCGAAGCGTCGCGCGAGCCGGCGCGCCGCGCGTTGCGTCGCAAGGCAGAGACAGCAGTCGCGAACCTCATGAACGACCCCGATCGGCAGCTTTTTCGACATGGCTTTTTTGACAACGCCGCATTATGTTGATATCAACATTTATTGGCCTTGTCGAGTCTTTCGTATCGAGGCCCTGGCGCAATTGAATGAAGCGCAACCATCCTCGTCCTCATGCTGAGGAGCCGGCCCGATCTCGGGCCGGCGTCTCGAAGCACGAGGGCGAGTTCCAGATGCCGACGCCTGAAGCTTTCCTCGTCCTTCGAGACGCGTGCTCCGCACGCTCCTCAGGATGAGGAAACCTTCACCCGATCGCTCATTGAAAATGACAGAGGCGAAATAGGAGCAGTCATGAATCTCAAAGTCAGAACCTGTCTCGGCTTCAAGGACCAGGCCGAGGATGCGGCGCGATTCTATGTCTCGGTCATTCCCGATTCGGTTTTCGAAGGCGCCTTCCGCCGCGAGCCGAACGGGCCGGCGATACTGGTTTCCTTCACCCTCGCCGGCGCGCCCTATCAGGCGCTCAACGTCGGCCGCGAGATGATCCGCAATGAAGCCTTTTCGATCTCGGTGATGACCAAGGACCAGCGCGAGACCGACGAACTGTGGGAAAAGCTGCTCGCCAATGGCGGCTCTGAAATCCAATGCAGCTGGCTGAAAGACCGCTTCGGAATCTGCTGGCAGATCGTGCCGGAAGCCCTGCCGCGCATGTTCATGGACGAAGATCGCGCCGCCGCCGAGCGCGCCTTTCAGGCGATGCTCGGCATGGTGAAGATCGACCTCGCCAAGGTCGAAGCGGCGTTTCGCGGTGCGTCCGATTAAGCCGAGCGCGCCAGCGGATGGGCGGCGTCGCATTTAGCGGCGACGGCGTTCCATTCCTGCACCCAGAAATCGGCGACGCCGAAGCGCGCGACGATCGCGCCCTTCTCATCAAGAATGATCACCTCGTCGAAATCGACGACGTCGAGCGCCTTCGGGCTGGAGAGCTCCATTTCGAAGAAATGGCTGACCTCGGCGATGATGCTGGCCGCGTCGGACGATTCGCGCTCATATTCACGCAGCGGCTTCAGCTTGACGTGTCCGCCTTCGGTCTCGATGAATTTGACTTCACGAACGCGATAGATCGCCATTTTCCTACCCTCGCTAGCGCTGGGCATATGAGGATGAAATTGGATGCGCAACGCGCGCGTCAAGAGGCGCAGCGAGAGCTGCGCGACAATGCGATGGTCACGTCAGCAGCTTGCAGGCGATCCGTTTCGATCAAGATGACCGTCGATTCTTGCGCGCAATCCGTTCGATGAATTAACCGCCATGCCGCAGCGCTTCGGCAATATTTGAATAATTCTAAAAGGGCGTCGCCTCTCCTGACTTCTATTCGTTTCACTGCATATTGCGCCGCAATACAGAGCAGATGCGACAATCCGCCATACGACGAGACGTAATACATGGCGAGACTTCTGCTTCTCGCGGTCTCGGGAAAGATAACGGGATCGACCGCCGCGCCGAAGAACTCCGGAAAGCTTACGTTCGACCCGTATTCCCCTTCCGATGCGTGAAATGTCCGAGATCGGACAATCGGACAAAAGGAGCGAATATTGTGGCCAATGTGACATTTTCATCGCCCGCCCTTGCGCGGGACGTCACTGTTTATGCGATCGCCGGCGACCGGGGCACCATCTTGGCTGTGGCCAAGGCCCACAAGATTCCCATTCCCTTCGATTGTCAGGACGGCGAATGCGGCTCCTGCCTCGTCGAAGTGACGCATCTCGGTCAGAATCCGAAATATGGAATCGCGCTGACCGAGAAGGAAAAGGAGATGCTGCGCCAGCTCGGCAAGATCAGCAAAGCCGAGATCGAAGCCGCCGAAGTCAACGACATGCCGCCGCGCTATCGTCTGGCCTGCCAATGTTTCGTGCGCAACGAAGACATACTCGTCAAATTCGAGGGCGATCAAACCCTGCCGGCGCAAGGACCCTATGTCACCCCCGCCGCGAAACGATTCACCGGCGGCATCGAAATCGCCACGGTGGATGAGTTTCTGGGATATGCGGTGAAGGTCGAAGAGGATGCGGCGATACATTTCGACGAACTCGCCGCCATGATGGAGGCGTGCGGCAATCAGGAAGTGGCCAGACTGTTTCGCCAGCTCGCGAGCTTTTCGCGCCTGCACCTCGCCGAAGCCAAGAAGCGCGCCGGTTCGCTCGACCTGTCGAAAGTCATCCCGCCGGATTACGTCTGGCCAAATCACGCCACCCCGGAGCGCACCGAAATTTGGGCCGCCGATCCGTCGCTGTCGCGGCTCGACGGGTTGAAGGCCGCGCTGCAGGGCGAACGCCGAGGCTATGAATTTTATCGGGCCGTCGTCGCCAAAACCAAATCGCCGGAGATCGAGGCGATGGCCAATGAGTTCGTGAAGGAGGAAGCCGAGCACGTCAAAATTCTCGAAGCCTGGATCACGCGCGAAGAATGGGCCGCAAAGAACCCACAGAGCGCCAACGCTTGATCGCGGGCGCCTGACGGCATTGGCGGGAGGCGGCGCCGTCGCCCGCCTCTCGCCCGCGCGCTTTCAAGAAGCTTGAGCCGCTAAATCAGCAAGCGAGGGATGGGATGGAATCGGTCGAGGAATTTCTGGCTTACGCAATCAATCTCGAACTCGAAGCGGCGAACCGCTACGGCATGTTGGCCGACGCCATGGAGGCGGGCGGCAATCACGAAGTCGGCAAACTGTTTCGCCGCCTGGCGGATTATTCGAGACTGCATCTTGCTGAAGCGCGCGCCCGCGGCGGCTTTCGCGACATACCCAAGATGAGGCCGGATGAATTCGTCTGGCCCGGATTCGAGAGTCCGGAGACGGCGGCGATCTGGGCGGCCGATCCCTTCATTGGACGAGAGCAGGCGCTTGAGATCGCGCGCGACGCCGAAACGGCGGGACTCGACTATTACCAGCGCGTTCTCGACTCGACGTCGGACCCCGAGATCAAGACTCTCGCCAAGGAATTTGTCGCTGAGGAGCGCAGCCATGTCGCCGAACTCGACAAATGGATCGCCGCGAACAAGGCTGGACAGACGCTGACCGTCGATCCCTAGCCCGTGGCGTCATTCCGCACGCGCGCATCGCACGCAATCGGTGACGGCCATGAGAGTCGTCATTGCGAGCCGGAGGCGAAGCAATCCAGAATCCGCCTGCGACTTTTGGATTGCTTCGTCGCTGCGCTCCTCGCAATGACGACGTTGGCCTTCACCAAGGTGAATAGGTCCATGGCCATGGCGATTCATAGGAACCCTGGGATCCATTGTAACCCTGGGATCCATCGTAATAAGGAACGCCAGCTGAGCGTCTGATCCTGTGCGGACTTGTCTGACCCCTAGCGACCTTACCCTCGCCGCGCGGACTTGTCTCATCTTCAGCGACATTATACTCGCCGCCCGGGGTAACGCCGGTCACCACTACCCGCGTATTCTCCAGGCCATTCTCCTCCACCAGCGCATAGAGAATGGCGGCATCCTTTGGCGAGATACGCACGCAGCCATGCGAGGCGGGTCTGCCAAGATGCTTTACTTCGGAGGTGCCGTGGATGGCATGACCGTCCCTTATAAAGAAAATGGAATGGGGCATCGGGGCGTTGTCCCACTGCTTGCTATACCAAATTTCGTTCATAGAGGTGGCAGTATAGGTTCCCGATGGAGTTGAATATCCTGCTCGGCCAGTTGATACCGGCCATGCATATCTTTCTACCCCATCCACATAAACTGTCATTCGTTGTGTTGTTTTGTCGATGTTGACGAGGACGGCGACTCTATTGGCTCGGGCCGCGCCCGCGTCCATCGCTCTGCGGTAGCCGGAACCCGCATGAGCCGTCACCGGAAAGAGGACCAATGCCGCTTCAATGGCGGTGAACAAAAGCCCAATTCTCAGCGATTGTCCTAAGGATATGAACATATACCCTCCTGCGGAAACGAGTATATGCCCCCGCCGCTTCGTAGCACGTTAGCCGGAACCCGTCAGATGAACGCCGAACCGGCGTCGATGGTTCCGCTTCCGTCTAGAACCGAGGCTGCATACTGGGAGTGCTTGGCATGATCCAAGCGTTGTGATTCACGGCTTCCGAAAGGAAGCGCCGATGATTCCCGATCGATTCTGGCTGACAGACGAGCAGTTTTCAAGATCGCGCCGCATCTTCCCGCCGACACGCGGGGCAAGGCGAGAGTGGATGACCGGCGGGTGATCAGCGGCATCGTTCATGTGCTCAAATCCGGTGGGCGCTGGATTGACGCGCCGCCGAACTATGGGCCGAAGAAGACGCTCTACAATCGTTACGTTCGCTGGGCGGCCAAAGGCGTTTGGGTCAATCACGCGCTCGCGCAAGCAGGCGGACCGCCCGCGCAGGTTCTCATCGACTCCTCGGCGGTGAAGGCGCATCGCTCGGCCAGCGGCGGCTTTCGCGACATACCCAAGATGAGGCCGGATGAGTTCGTCTGGCCCGGATTCGAGAGTCCGGAGACGGCGGCGATCTGGGCGGCCGATCCCTTCATTGGACGAGAGCAGGCGCTCAAGACCAAGGCCGGGCAGATGCTACCGTCGATTTTTGAGATCGATGTTTCGACGCGTGAGCATGGCACGCGACGCGCTTTAGGCGACGCCACAAAATAAGTGAATCGATTGGGCGCGAGCCCCCTCTCCCCGTTTACGGGGAGAGGGCTGGGGTGAGGGGCCGGGGATAGGAACAAGAATGCCGATGACGACTTTGGATTAGTTGGCGTTTCCAGCGTTAGGCGGAATGCCCCAAGCCCCTCACCCTGACCCTCTCCCCGCAGGCGGGGAGAGGGAAGTCGCGCCCAGCTTGGCTCACTTAATTCCGAATGTCGCCTTAAGTCACAATGATGTGTCATACGAAATCCGTTTGAGCGGATCGCGTGTCATTCCCGACGCGCGCACGAGCAGCCCTGTCATTCCCGACGCGCGCACAGCGCGATCGGGAATCCAGAAAAACTAATCATTCGCGAATTTTGCTCACTATTCTCGACCGCGCGTGAAAGCCATGGGAGTCGTCATTGCGAGCCGGAGGCGAAGCAATCCAGAATTCGCCTGCGACTTTTGGATTGCTTCGTCGCTGCGCTCCTCGCAATGACGACCTTGAGCGCCTTCAAACACAAAAGCACTATTGCGCGCGCCCTCATGCTGAGGAGGCGCCGAAGGCGCCGTCTCGAAGCATGCGGGCGAATTCCAGAGGGCGTATGAAGGTTTCCTCGTCCTTCGAGACGCGGCCTTCGGCCGCTCCTCAGGATGAGGAAACCACCCGATCGTCAGCGTTACGGAAAGCCGCACTTTCAGGGCGCGCATAACGGCCGCAATTGTTTCGAAGCGCGGGTGCGATCCTGGCGCCAAAGCTTTGTAAGGGTTTTCGTGGCAAAGCCGGCGGCGGCGCTCAGCTTATTCCTTCTTGAAAGGTTCGGCCCTGCTTGTCATTGCTAGCTCCGCTCCGGCTTATCAAGAGGCTTGTGCGGCGTCGCCAGCATCTGCCTTAGCGCGGCGTTTGGTCGGCGTCGGTTTCCGCCTCAGTGTAGGTTTCATCATTGGAGCAATTCATGGTGCTTCCCCAAAATAGGGATCTTCCCAAGCTTTACGAGGCGGTTGGTTCGGCCATCTCGCAATGGTCCTTCATCGAACTCCAATTATATCAGGTCTTCACCGTCTGCCTAACGCTCACTGCCATGCAACCGGGCGGTGGATTTTCTGTGGACAACAGAGTCCCCAACGCGGTGCTGGATTCAATTGAAGGCTTCAGGGGCAAGCTCAATATGATCGACGCCGCAATGTTGGCCGCCCTCAAAGGACTCGACGACGAGGCAATCGCCCTTTTGCGCGATTGGGCCGTTCTGAAGGGTAAGGTGAATGATCTCCATTGGAACCGAAACGCACTCGCGCACTGGACGGGGTGGCGAGAGGCAAAACCAGATGGGACTACCGCCAAAGCCTATATCGCGCCACACCCATTCGCGTCGAATGATCATCCGCGTGCCACCAAGACCGACATCGACCAGTGGGCGGTAAGGTTTAGGGAAACCGGAATTAAGCTTTCTGAGTTAGTGGAGCGCCTTGCATCCCATCAAGGACTGCAACACACACACGTTGCGCGAGTGGCCAGTCAAGTTCTGTGCACCCTTCCAGGCGACCTGAGGTTGCTAGAATCTCTAAAACAAGAGCTATCAGGGCATCTGTAATCGGGGGGTCACGGTGCTCCCCCGCCAGCCGGCTCGACCACAAAAATTCGCGTACGTCTCACCGCGGCTTGGTCGCAACCGGCCTTGAGCCAAAGCCTGACGTTCCTTCGTGGCGTCCGAATTTTGGCGGCCAATGACTTTCTTGAAGGAGTGGTCGAAATCAGCTTCGCCTTCAGATGCTTTCCATCGCCCGCCACCCTGCTTGACATCTCCGGAATAAATTCCTATCCTCTGTCCGCCTTCGTCAAGCGAGGGCGCGGCTCAGGGTCGAGCGGCGCCGGCGAAGGACGGATCCGGCGGGACGAACGACCCTCGTTCCCTGGTCCGGCGGCGCGTCGCCGGTCTGGGCTTCTCTCCTTTGCGCGGAGACGCATGGGCGCTTCGTAGAGCCGCAAGGCTCAAACGAAACTCATGTGCAGGCTTCGAAAGCCCGGACCGTAATTTCCGAGGATGGCGCAGGCGTCGGTTACCCGAACGATGGGGAGCGGCTCCCTCAGCCCGGAGGCGGCGAGACGACGCGATCCGTGTCCGGGAGAAACCGGCAGTCGAAGACAATTCTTGCGCTGCGGCCAGCGACGGCCGGGGCGTCCCGGACCGCTCGCCCCCGCGCCTCACGGCGGCGGGAAATCTTCGCGCGCCATCATTTCAGCGCGCCTCCAGCACCACCATGGCGACGTCGTCGGTCGCCGGCGAGGCGCCGCGGAAGGCGCGCACATCGTCGAGCACGGATTTGATCAGCGCCTCGGGCGCGAGCGCGCGATGGCGCCTGAAGGCGTTGCACAGGCGCTCCAACCCATAAAATTCGCCCTGGCGATTTTGCGTCTCGGTGATCCCGTCGGTGTAGAGCATCAGCCGGTCGCCGGGCGCGAGTTCGAGGCTGCGCTCCTCGAAGTCGACGCCGCGTTTGACGCCGAGCACCAGGCCTTCGGCGTCGAGCTGCGTGCAGTCGGCATGCGCGGCGCGCAATAGCAGCGGCGGATTCTGACCGGCGTTGGCGTATTGCAGCATGCGCGTCTGCGGCAGGAAGCGGCAATAGAACATGGTGATGAAAATATCGGCCGTGAACAGATCCTCATGCAGCAGTTCGTTGAGGTCGCGCAGGAGTTCGCCCGGACCGTTCAGCGCATTGGTCGGGCGCCGCGTCTCGGCGCGCAGCGTGCTGCGCACCTCGGTCATGATCAGCGCGGCGCCGACGCTATGGCCGGACACGTCGGCGATGACGATGTCGGCGACGCCGGAGTTTTCGAAATAGTCGAAATAGTCGCCGCCGACATGGGTCGCCGGCAAGCAAATGCCGGCGATCTCCATATGCGGCGCGCACAGCGGCGCGTTCGGCAGCAGCGACAACTGAATATGCTTGGCGATTTCGAGTTCGTGGCGGCTCTCCTCGATCCGGCGCCGATCGGAAATATCGGCGTGAACGCTGACGAAATGGGTGATGCGTCCGGCTTCATTGGCGACCGGCGAGATGAGCAATTCGTCCCAGAAGGGCGAGCCGTCCTTGCGGTAGAATTTCACCGTGACCTGACAGCTTCGACGCTCGATGATGGCGGCGCGGACCTCTTCCAGCGCCGCGAGATTCGTCTCCGGCCCGCGCAGCAGATGCAGGCTGTGCCCGAGCAGCTCCTCGCGGGTGAAGCCGGTGATCCGGCTGAGCGCCGGATTGACATAAATGTTGGGAACGCCCGGCGCCTGCGCATCCCAAATTGCGATGCCGATGGGGACTGCTTCGATGGCGCGGTTGCGCACGCGCAGCGCATCCTCGAATTTTTTGCGGCTGGTGACGTCATGATCGACGCCGCGCCATTTGATCAGCCGGCCGCTCTCGTCGAACACCGGCGCGCCGGTCGACTCGGTATAGACGTCGCCGCCGTCCTTGTGACGGTAGTGGTTGACGACGCGGTGGAACGCCCGACGCGACGCGGTCGGAATCTGCATGTTCTCAGCGGCGGGTTCGCCGGGCGACTTGCCGGCGAAGAGATCGAGATAGGTCCTGCCGAGAACCTCGTCGGGGGCCATGCCGAGCACGTCTTCGACGGCGTTGCTGCTGTAGGTGTAGCGGCCGTTCTGATCCTGCTCCCACAGCCAGTCGCCGGCCATGTCGGCGATCTGTCGGAAGCGTTGTTCGCTCTCGAGCAGCGCCTCCTTGTCGCGCTTTTGTTCGGTGATGTCCTGCTGGATGGCGAGGTAATGGGTGATCTCGCCGGCAGCATTGCGCAGGGGCGAGATGATTTCGGACGCCCAGTAGAGTTCGCCGTCTTTTCTACGGTCCTGAATCTGGCCGCGCCATTCGACGCCGGCGTGAATGGTTTCCCAAAGGCGCCGATATTGATCGCTTTCGGTGCGCTTCGATTGAAGCATACGGGGATTCTGGCCGATGAGCTCATGCGGCTGATAGCCGGTCAGGGTCGCGAAGCGGCTGTTCACATACTCAATTTCGCCATCCTTATTGGCGATCATCACCGCGATCGGACTTTGCTCGACCGCGGCGGAGAGCGTCAGCAGCCGATCCTCGGCGCGTTTAAGCCGGGTCAGATTATAGGTCACGCCGACGAAATAGCGCGTTCCCTTGAGCCAGATTTCGCCGATCGACAGATACATCGGGAAGGTCGCGCCGTCCTTTCGCTGTCCTGCGACCTCGCGGCCTTTTCCGATAATCTTCTTGACGCCGGTCTTTTTATAAGCGGCGAGATAGCCGTCATGCGCCTCGCGATAGGGCGAAGGCATTAATATTTTGACGTTCCTTCCGAGCGTTTCGTCGGCGCGGTAGCCAAAGAGCCGCTCCGCGCCCTTGCTGAAAAGCAAAATATCGCCGACCTCATTGATCACCACGAGACCGCCGACCATGTCGCCGAAGATTGTTTCGAGCTTTTCCTTGATGTCTTCGAGCGCGTCCTCCTCGCTCAGCCCTTCGCCAACCGGACGCAGTTTGAGCAATGAGCCGCCGCCGCCATCGCCGGCAAGCGGATCGATCTCGCAGCGAACGTCGACCAGCGTTTTGTCCTTGCGGCGAATGCGCAGGGACAGGCGTTCGCGGGCGTGCGTCGGCCAAGAGCGTTCATCCCAAGAGCGTTCGTCGCTCCCGTTGCGCGCGACGAGCTGCGAATAGAAACACCTGCCGCGAATCTCGCTCTCGACATAGCCGGTCAGGCGTTCAGCGGCGCGATTCATCGTTCGCAAGGCGCCCGACGACTCAACAACGAAAAGCGCCTCGTCGAAAGCGTCTAGAATCGCGCGATCGGCCGCCAGCGTTTCCATTCCGCTAAGAAGCTCCTGAGTGCGCCGAAACGCCCTGGCGGCCGCGCTCCCCTTGCGCGCGCGCGCCGGAACGGCTGCGGTAGATGGCGTCGCAAGCGTCGACAAGCGCATTCAGCTCGGCAACGAAGGCGGCGAGAGGGGTGAGCGTCGTGAAGGACGACGTCTCCAGTTTGAACGCCAGCCGCTCAAGGCCAGCCAGACGAAACTCCAGGCCGACGTCGCGGAACAAACCGCGCGGGTCTGCGATCCCCGTAAGGAACTGCATCAACGCGATGCGCGCCGCCGCATCCCTCATCCGAGCATCGAGCGCGGCCTGCAACTGCTGTTCCCAGCGGTCTCTCGGCTTCACCTCGTCCAGAAAGGCGGTAAGCTTTTGCAGTCCGAACAGCTTGGCCGCCTGATCGAAATAGGCGCCGGCCATGCGCATGTCTTCTCCCGACTCCCGGGTCAGCGCGACAAGGAAAGGAAAATCGCCCAGTCGATCGAAGTAAGGTTCTCCCAGTCCGCCGGCCGGTTCGGCGGCTCTCACACGTTCGCGATAGTCACGAAGATCAGAGCGCCAACGTTCGATCTCTTCATCATCGGGGCTCAGTCGATAGCCGCGCCGCATCGCCCAGTGGCACATATAGGCCAAAGCGTTTTCAAGCTGGAGCCGAAGGCCATATTCCTGCACGGCGTCGAGGTCGCCATGCGACTGAAAAGCCGCGCGCCATTTGTCGCCTTCGAAAATTCGATCGAAGGAGAGGTAAAGCTTCACGGCGTAACTGAGTAAAGCCGGGGCCAGCCCCTCGCCGAGCAGAAGGAGACTGACGCCCGCCTGCTCGATCGCCTTGTTGCAGATCGCCGTGACGGCGATTTCTCGCGCGAGCGAATGGCTTCTGATCCGGTCGGGAAAATGCGACCGCAAATATTGAGGAAAATAGCTCGCGAGAAAGTCATCGGCCCATGGTCCGTGCAGGAACGATTCATCTTCAAGCAGCCGCTGCTTGAGCGCCAGCTTCGCGCTCGCCATCAGCAAAGCGAGTTCCGGACGGGTCAATTCCTTCGTCTCGCGCGCAGCCACGCCCTTGCGTGTGGGGAACGCGTCCGCTGTCGTATTGATATAGCCGGCGTTTTCGAGTTGCTCGGCAAGATCCATAAACGGATCAATATTGGCGAGACACCGCGCATGGTCCAATGACAGGCAAAGACTCTGTTGGTCGTTGTCCCGCAACACCGATGCGCAGACTTCCTCGGTCAGAGATTGAAGAAGCCCGTTGGCGTCGCCAGGTTCCGGCGCGTCCTTATCCGAACGCGTGCGCAGCAACGTCTTCAGATTGACTTCATGATCGGAGAGATCGACGCCTGCGGAATTGTCGACGGCGTCGGTGTTGATGCAGCCGCCCTTCAGCGCATATTCGATGCGCGCCCTCTGGGTGAACGCCAGATTCGCGCCCTCTCCGACAATTTTGGCGCGAAGCTGCAGCGCATCCACCCTCGCGCCGTCGTTGACGCGATCGCCGACGCTTTCATTCGTCTCCGAACTCGCCTTGACATAGGCGCCGACGCCGCCCATCCACAATAGGTCGGCGGGCGCCGTCAATAACCAACGAACCAACGCTTCGCCGTCGGTCGTGCTGTGCCTCACGCCGAGCCAGGCCCGCACCTCCGGGCTCAGCGAAATGTCCTTGGCGTCGCGCCGATAGACGCCCCCGCCCGGCGAGAGCAGCGCCGGGTTGTAGTCGCGCCATGTCGACTGCGGCAATTCGAACAGGCGGCGCCGCTCGGCGAAAGACGCCAGCGGGTCAGGATTCGGGTCCAGGAAGATGTACTGGCCGTCGAAGGCGCCGAGCAGTCTAATATTTGGCGTATGCAACATTCCGTTGCCGAAGACGTCGCCATCCATCGAGCCGACACCGACCACGGTAAATGTCTCGGCGTCGACATTGCGGCCAAGCTCATAAAAGTGTCGCCTTACGCAGACCCATGCGCCGCGCGCCGTAATGCCCAACTTCTTGTGGTGATAGCCGTGGACGCCGCCGCTCGCGAAGGCGTCGCCGAGCCAGAAATCGTAGGACTGAGAAATCTCATTGGCGACGTCTGCCCAGGTCGCCGTTCCCTTGTCGGCGGCGACGACGAGATAAGGATCGGGATCGTCATAGGCGACAAGCTCCGGCGGCCGAACGATCTTCGAACCCTTCAGATTGTCGGTAAGATCGAGAAGTCCGCGCAAGAACTGCGAATAGGCCTCCTTCCCCAGTCGTTGCCGCTGCGCTGTGTCCTCAAAGTGAAGTTTCAGAACAAAGCCGCCCTTCGCGCCCTGCGGCACGATCAGCGCGTTTTTGATCATCTGGGTTTGCATCAGCGCGAGAATTTCGGTGCGAAAATCCTCGGGCCTGTCCGACCAGCGAATGCCGCCGCGCGCCACCTTGGCGCCGCGAAGATGTATGCCTTCCATCGACGCCGAGTGAACGTATATTTCCGCCATCGGCTTTGGCGACGGCATGTTGAAGACGCCGAGACTGCTGATCTTCAAAGCGATGAAGTTACGCGTCCAAACGCCGGAAAAATAAAAGTTGGTGCGCACCGTGGCGTCAATGAGATTGAAGAGATCGCGCAGAATGCGGTCGTCCCCGGCGTCGGCGACCTTATCGAGAACTTCGACGAGCTGGGCCCTGATCGGCGTGAGCAGTTCGAGCTCGGTCTCAAATGAATCGCGTCCCCCACGATCCGGTTTGAAGCGCGCTTCGAAATAGCGATAAAGCAGCTCGACGGCCGCGGGACTTCTCAACAGCCCACGGTAGACGCCGGCGCGGCCGAGCCGCGCGCCGAGTTGCTGATAGTAATTGCAGTAGGCGCGAAAGAGATCGATCTGACGCCAGTCGAGCTCGGCGGCCACGGCCAGGCCGTTCAGTTCGTCGCTTTCGACCTCTGCCGAAAACACCGCTTTGAGCGCGCCCAACAGTCGACGACGACATCGCGCGAGGCTCGTTCCGCTCCCCATCGCGGGCTCGACGGTAAAGCTTCGTATGAAGCGCGGTCCGGCGCCGAGATTAAATTTGAACTGTATTTGATCCGCAACGCGCAGCCCGAGATTCTGGAGCATCGGCAAAAGCTCGTCGAGCGGGCGCTCCCTGGCGCCGATCAGACGAACCTCATAGTTCGCTTCGCCGGCGCGGACGCCGACCAGCGGACGCAATTCGATGATTTCCTGCGCGCGGTCATTGGCTTCCATCAAGGCGATATCGCGCGCGGCGCGCGGGGCGGGCGTGAGATAGCGATAGGCATTCGGCAGCCCGCGCAGCGCATCCGCCGACAGATCGCGCCCGACGCGGCGTTCGGCGCGACGCAGGAAGCGGCGAACAGCCGAATCCCAGTCAATGGGACGGGCTATCTCCGGGGCCAGAATTTTGGGAGAGCCGAGCACGGGAGGCTAGGCGATCTTCTTGCGCATTTCGAGCACATTGCCCGATTCCGTTTTGCGATATTGGACCGAGTCCATCACGGAACGGATGAAGAATATGCCGCGCCCGCGTTCGCGAAGTTCGTCAAGGTCGGGAGTTGGCACGGCGGCGAGATCGAAACCCCCGCCATGATCAAAGACGCGAACCGACAGATAAGCGTCTTTGACGGAAAGACAGATCCGAACAGAGTCCTTTGCGTTCGCTGACGAGCTATATTGTATGGCGTTGGCGACGGCTTCGGTCAGCGCAAGGTTGAGATGGAAAGCGAGCGTGTCGCGTTTATCCTCCTGAATGTCCAATTCCTTTGCGAGCTGTTCGGCGATCGCGCCAACAAAACGCAGATATCGCGTTTCATTGGGAACGACGATGTCGAGATTGACCGCCGTCTCGCACATTTCGATCACCGCGCATCCCCATTCACGCGCTCAGCGCCAGTTGCAGGCTCGGATAAATATCGAAAACCCGGTGCAGCCTGGTCAGCTCGAACATCGACCTGACGCGCGGCTGCAGACCCGCCAAAGCGAAGCTGATCGAGCGCAAATTGGCGTTCTTATAGCCAGAAAGCAGAGCGCCGAGACCCGAACTGTCGATAAATTGAACTCGTGCAAGATCGATCACGACGTTCCGTGCGCCGCCTTCGAGAGTTTTCAGCACCACATCCTTAAGCTCGCCGGAGTTGTGCGCATCGATGCGGTCTTCCTGGACGCTCAAAACGGTGCGGTCGTCCCGCACTTCCTTGGCTACTCTCATTGTCCAGCCTCGGTTCGATTTCGGATCACGAACAGATGTCGAATACATATGTCTACGCCCCTGAATTTAACAGAGCGTACCGCGAAGCTTCTGGCGTCCTTTTGCCCCGCATACGCGCTAGGCATGTGTTTTTTCAGCCGAAAGCCTCCGTGAGGTCGGCAATGAGGTCGTCCGGATGCTCAATGCCGATCGACGCGCGAATAAGCGAAGGCGTGATGCCGATTTCCCGGCGGGCTTCTTCGGAAAGCCCCGAATGCACCGTCGTCGCCGGGTGGCAGATCAGGGACTCGGAGCCGCCCAGGCTCACGGCGAGCTTGAAAATCTGAAGCCGATCGAGAAGGGCGAAAGCCTCGGCCTGCCCGCCGACGACTTCAAATGCGAAGGTCGAGCCGGCGGATGTGGACTGACGATCCATCAGCAATCGCTGAGGATGATCGGGCGGCAACAGCGGCGGATAGTGAACGTGGGCCACTTTGGGATGGCTCGCGAGAAAATCCGCGACGATCGCCGCGTTCTCCGCGGCCCGGTTCATGCGCAACGACAGCGTTTCGAGCGATCGGCCGAGCATCCAGCAGGAATGCGGATCGAGCTGCGTGCCGATGGCGCTGCGCATGGCCCGAATCGTCTTGAGATGCGCGCAGTCGCCGACGACGGCGCCGCCGATAAGATCGCTGTGTCCGCCGACATATTTGGTCAGCGAATACAGCGACAGATCGGCGCCGTGCCGGAGCGGCGACTGGAAAACCGGGCCGAGCAGCGTATTGTCGCAGCAAATCACCGGGCGCGCGCCCTGTTTCCTCGCGACGTCTTCGGCGATGCGCCGCACCAGCGCGATGTCGACGAGGCTGTTCATCGGATTGGACGGCGTCTCGATGAAGATCATCGCCATGCGTCCGATGGCCATCGCGCGGGCGGCGGCGGCGCGGATGTTTTCCTCGTCAAGCCCGTTGGTGAAGCCGACGCCCGTCAAGCCGAAGGGCGCCAGGGTCTTGTCGATGAGAACTTCGGTGCCGCCATAGAGCGGGCGGCTGCGCAGAATCGTTTCTCCTGGCCGCGCGAACGCGAGAATCGTGGTGACGATCGCCGACATGCCGGACGAAAAGACGAGACCGCATTCAGCATGTTCGTAGATCGCCAGACGATCCTCGACGATCTCAAGATTGGGATGATTGAAGCGCGAATAGACGAGGCCGGACTCTTCGCCTTCCGGCGGTGTGCGGCGGCCGGCCATGTAATCGAAAAAATCGCGCCCATGCTCGGCGGTGCGAAACACGAAGGTCGAGGTGAGAAATACCGGCGGCTTGACCGACCCTTCCGACAGCGCCGGATCATAGCCGTAACCCAACATCAACGTTTCCGGATGAAGCAAATGGTTGCCGATGCTGGCCTTATGGTAACGCGCGCTGTCCATGATCATGCCCTCGACTTCGCCACTCGATCATCAGGCGGCGCCGCTGCCGTAGAAATAGCGCTACGGCTGCTTGGCCCCCATAGGCGAATCTTTCGGCTCCGCCATCTCCGCCAGCGCCTCCAAAGCCGCATCGATATCGGCGGCGGTGTGGTCAGCGCTGATCTGAAACCTGATTTCCTCGTCGCCTCGCGGCACGACAGGATAGGTCAGGCCGGTGACCAGAACGCCGCGCCGCCGCAGATGCTCGACGAGCGCCACGGTTCTCGCGCTGTCGCGGGTGACGAGCGGCGCCACCGGATGTTCTCCGGGCAAGGTCTCGAAGCCGAGCCTGATCAGCCCCGCCTTGAAGCGTGCGGTCATCGACCGCAGATGCGCGAGAAGGGACAGGCCAACAGCGCTGTCCACAATGTCGATGGCCTTATGCGCCGCGGCGGCTTCCGCCGGGGTAATGGGATTCGAATAGACATAGAAGGGCGAGCGCTCGCGCAGATAGCGGATGAGAATCTCGTCCCCCACGACATAGCCGCCATTCACCCCGAATGCCTTGCCGAGCGTCGCCACCAGAATGTCGACGGGGCCGCCGATCGTGTATTCCTCGGTCCCGCGCCCGGTCGCGCCGAGCGCGCCGACGCCGTGAGAATCATCGACGACCACGATCGCCCCATCGGCGAAGGCGCCGTCGCGACTGCGCGCCAGCGCCATGATACGGTCGAGCGGCGCATGATCGCCGCGCATGCTGAACACGCCGTCGGTCACGATGACCGCGCGGTCGCATGACGTCGTTGACTCGTCGAGGCGTCTTTCGAGTTCGCCCATGTCGAGATGCTTGTAGATATGCTTCACGGCGGGCGCAGCGAGAGAGATCGCGTTGATGATGCAATTGTGATTGAGCGCGTCGCTGATGATCGCCGTCTTCTTGCCGACGAGCTGAGGAATGAGTCCCATGATCGCGGCGTAGGCCGACGAAAAGGCGATCGCCGCCGGCCGCGAGTGAAAGGCCGCCAGGCGGCGCTCCAATGCGACGTGAGGCGACCAGGCGCCGCTGATAAAGCGCACGGCGCCGGGCCCCGCGCCATATTTCGCCGCCGCTTCTTCCTCGGCGGCGATCACCTCGGCGCGCAACGACATACCGAGATAATTGTTGGCGTTCATGCGGAGAAACGGCTTGTCGCCTTCGCCTTCGATGAGAAAGCGGGGACCGTAGCCGGCTTGCGCGGGCATGACGCCGCAAAGGACGCTTTCCGCGCCTTTAAGGAGACCGGCGCGCGACAGTTCGTCGAGCTGCGCCGCGAGCGCCTTACTCAAGCGTTGCGTTGGCATTTCTCGCCTCATGTGGAATTGGTTGGTCAAATGCGCCAGTCGCCGAAGTCAGTTGGGCCAGCATGTCACTGGTCATCGCGGCAAGATCGAATCGAGGCGCAAAACCCCAATCCTCTCGCGCTGCGCTGGCGTCGAGCGACTGCGGCCAGGACTCTGCGATCGCCTGGCGCAATGGGTCGACGCGGTAATCCACATCGAAGGACGAAATGTGTTTGCGAATTTCGGCGGCGATTTCACGCGGCGTGACGCTCATGCCGGTGACGTTATAGGCGTTGCGAAATCTTAGACGCTGGGGATTGGATTCCATCAGTTCGATGATGGCCCGAATCGCGTCTGGCATATACATCATGTCGAGGCGCGTCTTGGCGGCGAGAAAGCAGGAATAGCGCTCGCCTCGAACCGCCGCGCGAAACATTTCGACGGCGTAGTCGGTGACGCCGCCGCCCGGCGGCGCCGCGAAAGAAACGAGGCCGGGCAGACGCAATCCGCGCGCATCGACGCCGAAACGGGCCGCGTAATAATCGCACAGCATTTCGCCGGCGACCTTGGTGACGCCATAGATCGTCGTCGGTCTTTGGATGGTGACCTGCGGGGTGCTAAGTCGCGGCGTCGTTGGGCCGAACGCCGCAATCGAGCTTGGGAAAAATACTTTGCAGCCAAAACGACGCGCGGCCTCCAGCACATTATAGAGCCCGCTCATATTAACGCTCCAGGCGACCTGGGGCCTGCCCTCGGCCGCCGCGGAGAGAAGCGCGGCGAGGTGATAGATGACGCCAATATCGCGTCGCTCGACAAGATCGGCGACAGCTTCCGGTTCGACGCAGTCGAGACGCTCATAGAATTCGTCGGATGGCCGCGCATTCGCAAGATCGGAAGCGATCACGCCCGTCCTTCCATATCGCTCGCGCAAGGCCGGCGTCAGTTCGGCGCCGATCTGGCCAAGCGCGCCGGTGACGAGAATGGATCGCATGCTTTCCGATACCGCGGACGGCTTCCACGCGCGTTGAGCGCCTGCTCTTCAGTTATAGCCGCTCGCCGCGCCGCCAATACGCTCACTGCGTTTTTTCAAGATCGAAGGGTTGCGACACATCAAGGCCAAGCGACTCGAGGCTTGTCGCTAAGGAACGCAATTCCGCCTCCTGATAAAGGGCAAATTCATCAAGGACCGGCGCGCCAAGCGCCGCCTCGAAGGCGCGTCGGTCGGCGCGCTCGATGAATTGCTCCGCGCGCTGGTCTCCGAGATTCGAGCGAAAAATGCCGGCCGCGCTGACCGGCAGAAAATCTTCGTAAAGAATCGGTTCCGCGCGCAGGGCGCCGCGCTGCAAGAGATCGTCGATGGACGGACGAGACGCTGTCTCCCCTGCCCCGGCTTCCGCAACCGGCGAATAGCGGGAAAAAGCAAGCTTCTCACGCCTCAGCGTCTCATCATCGTCGGGGAACGCCGCAAAACGCCGGGTCAGCGCCTCGTTGAAGGCGTGCGCATTGGCGCCATCCGTCGCGAGCGCGACCTCGGTCTGAGCCTCGGCGAGAAGCCTGTCGTAAAGCGCGCGTCCGCTTGCTGTCAGCGCCGCGCCTCTTTGTTCGATCTCGCCGAAGCGTGCGGCATGAGCGCCGGTTGCGCGCCGGCCGTCTTCCTCGATGAATTCGACAGGCTCGGCGCGCGCCTTGAAGCTCGTCTGGCGCAGGAGAATCGGGCAGCGGCGACGCGGCGGCCCTTCGATAATCGCCTTTGGATTCATGCCGTGCGCCGACATGGCCGCGTGCACGGCGTCGATATCGAGCGCATGCAAGGTGAGATGGTTGATATGCGGCCCCTTGAAGCAAACAATGTCGGCGAGCAGCGGATGCGTCGAATGGAGCCTCTGATAAATGGCGGACGAGACCGTCGCCTGCCCGCTCCAGCGGAAGGTCTTCCCCGCTTCAACCACAAATTCGCGCGCCTCTTCGTCGTTAAAGCTGCGCGTCTCGAAAATATCGATCAGCCGTCGGCAGCGCGGCGTGAAAATGTCGCGCCGAGCGAGAACCTTCGCTGCGATCTCACCCGCCTGCGCATCGGGTATCAGATCCGGTCTGAGAAGCGAGCAGAAGATTCGAAACGGGCTCGCCCGCATTGCGCTTTCGCCGATCGGACGGAATGCGGTCGAATGCACCGGAATGCCGGCGATTGACAGGTCGTAATAGCCGACAGGCGCCATTCCCATGATCGCGAACAGCCGGCGCAGCGTCGACAACTCCTCGGCCGTCCCGACGCGAATGGCGCCATGCCGCTCGACGTCGAGCCGCTCAAATTCGCCGCTTTCGAGGAGGCGCTGCTTCAGTTGCGGATCGTTGGCGAGGCATCGCCCGTTCACCTCGGCGACGAGCGCCTTCATCGCGCGATACTGCGGCGCTTCCGCCTGATACATATCCGAGATCGCCGAGGCGAACATCGCCCGAATGGCGTCGGCTGAGGGAGGAGGATCGCTCATTTGCGCTCTGACCAATCGATGGTCGATCCCTTTATGTATGTCGTCGGCGCGAGAAATTCATTGCGCAGCGACGTTGACGCTAAGCGTCGAGGTCGAATTTGACTCCCTGGGCCAGCGGCAACTCGCCCGAATAATTGATCGTGTTAGTGGCGCGGCGCATATAGGCCTTCCAACAGTCGGACCCCGCTTCGCGGCCGCCGCCCGTGTCCTTCTCGCCGCCGAACGCCCCGCCGATCTCGGCCCCCGACGGCCCGATGTTCACATTGGCGATGCCACAGTCCGACCCGTCGGCGGCCATGAAACGCTCGGCTTCATCCAGGCGCGCGGTGAAGATCGACGACGCCAGCCCATGAGCGACTTCATTGTTCAACGCGATCGCTTCGTCGAGGCTGCGGAACTTCATCACATAAAGGATAGGCGCAAATGTCTCGCGCCGCACGACCTCGGTCTGGGCCGGCATGTCGATAAGCGCCGGACGCACATAGTAGGCCTCGGGATATTCATCAGCGAGCACGCGTTCCCCGCCAAAGACGACTCCCCCGGCGTCGCGGGCTTCGTCGAGCGCCGCGCGCATCGCCGAATAGGCGCTCGCGTCGATCAGCGGGCCGATGAGCGAAGCGCCGTCACGGGGATCGCCGACCGGAACCGAAGCGTAGGCGCGGCGCAATCGGTTGAGAAGCTCGTCATAGGCATCTTCATGAACGATCAAGCGGCGCAAGGTCGTGCAGCGCTGGCCCGCCGTGCCCATCGCCGCAAATGCGATCGCCCGCACCGCGAGGTCGAGGGGCGCGGAGGCGCAGACGATGGCCGCGTTGTTGCCGCCAAGCTCGAGAATTGATCGCGCAAAGCGACGTGCGAGGCGCGGCGCGACGGCGCGGCCCATGGCGGTCGACCCCGTCGCGGAGAGGAGCCGAATCCGCGCATCTTCGACCAACGCTTCGCCGATGTCGCGACCGCCGACGAGCACAGTGGAAAGACCGTCAGGCGCATCGCCGAAGCGCGCGGCGGCGCGCTCGACCAGCGCTTGCGTCGCCAGCGCGACGAGCGGAGTCTTTTCCGAAGGCTTCCACACCAGCGAATTCCCGCAAACCAGAGCCAGCGCCACGTTCCAGGCCCAGACGGCGACGGGAAAGTTGAAGCTGGTGATGACGCCGGCGACCCCGAGCGGATGCCACGTCTCCATCATCCGATGGCCGCGGCGTTCGGTGGCGATGGTCAATCCGTGGAGCTGCCGCGACAGGCCGACGGCGAAGTCGCAGATGTCGATCATCTCCTGGATTTCGCCGAGACCCTCCGTCGTGATTTTGCCGGCCTCGATCGTGACAAGGCGCGCCAACTCGGCCTTGGCCGCGCGCAGTTCCTCGCCGAGCAAGCGCACGAATTCGCCTCGGCGCGGCGCCGGGACATTGCGCCAGATGTGAAACGCATCCTCGGCGCGCGCGATAGTCTGCTGCGCGATGTTTGAGTCGGCGCTTTCAACGCGGGCGATGATCTCGCCGGTGATCGGCGAGCGCGTGGCCAAAGACCCACGCGTCACTCTATGAGATTCCACTCCCAATTTGTGAAGAAGCGCCGCCGTTTCGGCGGCCACGTCGGACGCCTCCATTTCGAGTCCCCGATTATCGCGATGACTTGCACGGCTGGCGCCGGCTGTCGCACTCGCCTATGTATGCATTAAACACGCAAATGTCCGCCCGCATCTAGCTGATGCGGATGCGCGCGAAAAGCTCTCGGATATGGAAGGCTCGGCGTTCAGGAACCCGCACGTCGCCAGGAACTACGATCCGCTTCCCGTCATGCTCACACGCGGACAGGGAGCTTATCTGTGGGATGTGGAAGGTCGGCGCTACATCGATATGATGAGCGCCTACTCGGCCGTTAGCCTCGGACACGCTCATCCGCGCATCCTTTCAGCGCTGGCCGAACAGGCGCGGCGGCTGGCCGTGCCTTCCCGCGCCTTTTACGATGACAGGCTTGGCCTGTTTCTCGAAGAGCTGTGCAAGCTGACCGGACTCGATGTCGCCTTGCCGATGAACACCGGGGCGGAGGCGGTGGAGACGGCGATCAAGGCGGCGCGTCGCTGGGGCAGCCGCGTCAAGGGGATTGCCAATCCGGAGATCATCGTCGCCGACGGCAATTTTCACGGCCGAACCACGACGATCATCAGCTTCTCGTCCGAGAGCGCGTATCGGGACGGGTTCGGCCCCTTCATGCCGGGCTTTCGCGCCGCGCGCTTCGGTGATCTCGCGGCGTTTGCGGCCGCCGTCTCGCCCAACACCGCCGCCATTCTGGTCGAGCCGATCCAGGGCGAAGCGGGCGTCATCGTGCCGCCGGATGGCTGGCTCGCCGGGCTCCGCAAACTGTGTGACGAACGCGGGATATTGCTGCTGCTGGATGAGGTTCAATCCGGGCTGGGGCGTAGCGGAACATGGTTCGCCTTCCAGCATGAGAATATTGTCCCCGATGGCGTCACGCTGGGAAAGGCGCTGGGCGGCGGGGTTCTGCCTGTTTCCGCCTTCGTGGCGAAGCGCGAAGTCATGGACGTGTTCACGCCCGGGTCACATGGATCGACGTTCGGCGGCAACGCTCTGGCCGCCGCCGTCGGACTCGAAGCGTTGCGCGTCATTCGCGACGAGCGGCTGGTCGAGCGCAGTCAGGCGCTCGGCGCGAGAATGCTGGAGCGGCTGCGCACGATGCGCCCGCCGGCGATCGAGGAGATCCGCGGCCGCGGCCTGTGGGCGGGCGTGGAATTGGACCCGCGCTATGCGAACGCACGAGACATTTGCAAGGGACTGATCGACAAAGGCGTACTGACGACCGCTACCCATCGCACCGTCGTTCGCCTGGCGCCGCCATTCGTCATTTCTCAAGACGACCTCGATATTGCGCTGGACGCCGTCGAGGAAACAATCTCAAAATTTGACGCCCCGCGCGCTGTCGGCGACGCGGCGGCAGGCGCCGCCCAGCGGCTCGACGCATAGACGCTGCGGTCAGGCGCGAATGCGCTGGCCTTTGGGATCATAGAACGGCGAAAGGGAGACGCTCGCCGTCCGTCGCTCGCCGGCAATTTCGAGGTGATATTCGCCCGAGAGCACAAATGTCGGATCGACGCCGTCGGGATGACGAACGTAACCATAGCCGATCGACTTGCCGATCGAATAGCCATAGCCGCCGCTCGACAACCAACCGACGCGCTCGCCGTTGCGATAAATCGTTTCGCGCCCCAGCAGCGTGATGTCGGGATCATCGACGCCGAAGCCGGCGAGAAGCCGCGGCAGTGGCGCGCCGGCGGATTGAACGAGCGCCTCCCTCCCCTGAAAGGCCACGCCGGACGTCATCTTGACGGCAAAGCCCAGGCCCGCCATCGGCGGCGTGTGATCGGAACCGATGTCGGCGCCCCAGGCGCGGTAGCCTTTTTCCAAACGTAGCGATTCGATCGCTCTGTAGCCGGCGTCGACAAGTCCGAAAGGCGCGCCCGCTTCGATCAGCGCGTCATAGACCGAGACCGCGAAATCGACGGGTACATGAAGCTCCCAGCCGAGTTCGCCGACATAAGTGACGCGGATCGCCAGAACCGGCGCGCCCGCCAAACGGATTTCACGGGCGTTCATGAAAGGGAAGGCGGCGTTCGACAAATCGTCGTCGCAGCAGGCTCGCAGAATGTCGCGGGCGCGCGGACCCATGAGCGCCAACACCGAATTCGCCGAGGTGACGTCGATGAGAGTCGCGTCCAATCCTTGAGGAATCGATCGCCTGATCCAATCGAAGTCATGCGTTCCGAAGGCCGTTCCGGTCACGACATAGAAGCGATCCTTCGCCAAGCGCGTGATCGTCAGATCGCATTCGATTCCGCCCTTGCGGTTCAACAACTGCGTATAGACGACGGCGTGGGGCGGCTTGGCGACATTGTTGGCGGCGATCCAGGACAGCGCCGCTTCGGCGTCCTTGCCGACGACTAGCGCCTTGGCGAAGCTGGTCTGATCGAACAGCGCCGCGGCCTCCCGGCAGGCGCGATGCTCTCGCCCGACCGCCTCGAACCAGCCGGGCCTGCCGAAGGAATAGCGATCACGCGGCTCTTCGCCGGACGCTAAATCCGCGAACCAGTTAGGCCGCTCGAAACCCATTTTCTCGCCGAAACACGCGCCCTTCGCCTTGAGCCGCTCATAGAGCGGCGAGCGCCGCAGCGGCCGGCCGGACGTAAACTCTTCGAATGGCCAGGCGATGCTGTAATGGCGCGCATAGGCTTCGAGCGTCCGCACGCGCACCCAGTTTGGATCCCTATGCGGCGCGCCGAAGCGGCGGATGTCGACGGGCCAGAGATCGAAGGGCTGTTCGCCGTCGGCCGCCCATTCCGCGAGCGCCATGCCGGCGCCGCCGGCGGAGGCGATGCCGAAGGCGTTGAAGCCTGCGCCCACGAAGAAGTTTCGCACCTCCGGCGCCTCGCCGATCATCCAATTGCCGTCGGGCGTGAAGCTTTCAAGGCCGTTGATCATCTGCTTCACGCCGGCCGCGGCGAGCGCCGGCACGCGGCCGAGCGCGAGGTCCATGATCGGCTCGAAATGATTCCAGTCGTCTTCCAAAAGCCGAAAGGCGAAATCGTCGGGAACGACGCCCGACGACCACGGCACGGGATTGGGCTCATAGCCGCCCATGACGAGACCGCCGACCTCTTCCTTGTAGTAGGTCAGCCGATCCGGATCGCGCAGCGTCGGCAGATCGCTGGTCACGCCGTCGATTTTTTCGGTCACGATATATTGATGGTGAACCGCGGAAAGCGGCACGGCGACGCCGGCGCGCGCGGCAAGCGGCTGGGTCCACAGGCCGGCGCAGAGCACGAGCTTTTCGCAAGTGACCACGCCGCGATCGGTGACGACGCCGCGCACGCGTTGGTTCTCGATGATGAAATCGGAAACGGCGACGCCTTCGACGAGCTTTGCGCCGGCGAGCCGTGCGCCTTTGGCGAGCGCCTGGGTGATGTCTGAAGGATTCGCCTGTCCATCGGTCGGCAGGAAGGCCGCGCCGACCACGTCATCGACGTTCATCAGCGGCCAGAGCGCCTGCGCTTCCTTGGCGCTCAGAAGCTGCATATCGAGGCCGAAGCTCCGTGCGGACGTGGCCTGTCGCTTCACTTCGATCCATCGATCGGCGTTGCAGGCAAGGCGCAGCCCGCCATTGCGTCGCCAGCCGGTCGCATAGCCCGTCTCTTCTTCGAGTCGATCGTAAAGCTCGACAGAATAGCCCAGCAGCTTGGTGATATTGGCGTTGGTCCGTAACTGGCCGATCAGTCCGGCGGCGTGCCACGTCGATCCCGACGTCAGTTGATGGCGCTCAATGAGCAGCGTCTCGACGCCGCGCTTGGCGAGGTGATAGGCGACCGAACAGCCGACGATTCCCCCGCCGATGACGACGATCTGCGCGCTTCGCGGAAGAAGCTCCGTCATGCCTTGTCCATCTGCTGGAACGCCGCCCATGCGTCCTCGAAGCGCGACATGTTTTGATCGGAATAAGCGACATAGTCGAAATCAATCGCGGATCGGCTTTCGGAGACGAGACTCCACAACGTCTCGCGTAAGAGCGAGGCGCAAAGCATCGCCTTGAACCGGCGGCGCAACGCATCGGTTGGAGCCGTTTCAAAATAATCTTCGAGCAACGCGTCGTCGTCGGCAGCGTCGAAGCCGTTGTTCGATGAAAGCCCGCCAAGATCGAAAAGTGGCGTGTTCCAGCCTGCATAATCCCAATCGACGAGCCAGAGACGCCGTCCATCATCGATGAAATTGGCGGCGAGGAGATCGTTATGGCCAAAGATGAGATCAATCGGCCCCACGGATTTTTCCAGAACCTCGCTCGCCGCAAGCAAGCGCGGCAACTGCGCGGCGATTCTGCTTTCGTCCTCGGCGAGTGTGTGGGCGTAGTCGCGTATCACATGAAAAACGTTGAACGCCAAGGTCGGGCCGCGCAAATGCCGCGCAAGTTCGCGATGGACGCGCTTGACGAGACCGACGCAACGTTTGCGATTTTGACGCACGTCCTCAGACTCATAGGTGCGGCCGGAAATATATTCGAGCGCCATCGCCATAGGCGCGCCATAAAGGACATTCGGTGACACGCCTGCGGTGCCAGCGGCCCTGCTTGCCGCCAGCTCATTGAAGCGCATCACGCCGTGAACGGGGATGTCGCCGCCGAGACGAACGACGACGCGCCGGTCGCCGTCGATAACGATATAGTTCTTATTGGTGATGCCGCCGAGCAAGGGCGCGATGTCGATCGGTCCGCGCCAGATCGGAAGCGCGCGGATCAGAATTTCAGGGTCTGCGGTATGGGCTGACATCGGCTCCGGCGGGACGAACAAACTTCGGCTGGGCGAGTATATGCGGGTTGGGCGCAAAGGCTATGGGCTGGGCAAGCGCTGGGGAAAACCTTACCGACGCAAGGTGACACGTTGGCGTCGGCGCCCTAGCCTGAGACATAGTCGTTCGAGGTCGAGCCATGTATGGGACGACGATTCGTGGAACGCGCTACAGCTTTCCCGATCTCAAATCGCTGATGGCGAAGGCGACTCCGCTGCGTTCGGGAGATTGCCTCGCCGCACTCGCGGCGACGAGCGCGGCGGAGCGAGTCGCGGCGCAGATGGCGCTCGCCGACCTCCCCTTGAGCGTGTTCCTGAACGAGGCGCTCGTTCCCTATGAAGAAGACGAAGTCACCCGACTGATTCTCGACAGTCACGATCGGCGGGCCTTTGCGCTGATCGCTTCGCTGACCGTGGGGGAATTTCGCGACTGGCTTCTCTCGGACGCCGCTGACGAGGAATCGCTCGCGGCTCTAACCTTCGGACTCACGCCGGAAATGGCGGCGGCGGTCTCGAAAATCTGCCGCAACCAGGACTTGATCCTCATCGCCGCCAAGCGGCGCGTCGTCACCAGATTTCGCAATACGCTCGGACTGCGCGGACGACTGTCGTCGCGCATTCAGCCCAATCATCCGACCGACGACGCGCGCGGCGTTCTCGCAAGCGCGATCGACGGGCTTCTACTCGGCAATGGCGACGCCGTCATCGGCGTCAATCCGGCCTCCGACAGCCCGGAACAGTGTTACGAACTCTTGCGCCTTCTCGACGAATTGCGCGAGACGCTAAACATTCCGACGCAATCCTGCGTCCTCGCCCATGTCACGACGACGCTGCAGCTGATGGAACGCCGCGCGCCGGTCGATCTGGTTTTCCAGTCGATCGCCGGAACGCAAGCCGCCAATTCAAGCTTCGGGATCGACCTCGCGCTGCTGCGAGAGTCGCGCGAGGCGGCGCTCGCCCTAAAGCGCGGGACAATCGGCGACAATTTCATGTATTTCGAAACTGGGCAGGGCAGCGCGCTTTCGGCGAACGCTCACTGGAACTGCGATCAGCAGACGCTGGAAGCGCGCGCCTATGGCGTCGCGCGGATATTCGATCCTCTACTGATCAATACGGTGGTCGGGTTTATCGGACCAGAATATCTCTTCGACGGCAAGCAGATCACGCGGGCGGCGCTCGAAGATCACTTCTGCGGCAAGCTGCTCGGACTGCCGATGGGCTGCGACGTCTGTTACACGAACCACGCCGAAGCCGACCAGAACGATATGGACGACATCCTCGCGCTGCTCGCCGTCGCTGGCGTCAACTATGTCATGGGCGTGCCCGGCGCAGACGACGTCATGCTGAATTACCAGAGCACGTCCTATCATGACGTGCTTGCCGTGAGGCGTATGCTCAATCTGGCGCCGGCCCCCGAATTCGCGCATTGGCTGACTGACGTCGGGCTGAGCGACGCGCACGGCGAACTGCTGGCGCAGGCGCTGCCCGCCTCCTTTGCGCCGCTTCTCGAAAGAGCCTGAGAATGGCGGATCGTCGGCCGGCGCCTCTCGACATATTCTCGAAATTGCGTTCGGCGACGCCGGCGCGAATATTTCTGCCGCGCGCCGGGACGGGGCTCACCACGCGCGCGACTCTGGACTTTCAATTGGCGCATGCCGAAGCGCGAGACGCTGTCGAGGAGCGGCTCGATGTCGAAGCCCTCGATGAGGAATTGTCGTCACGCGGCCTCGCGGCCGTTCGCGTCAGAAGCGCCGCGCGCGATCGGCGCGGCTTCTTGCTGCGCCCCGACCTTGGCCGCAGACTGGACGATGAATCGCGCGCGCGGCTGAAATCTGCGGCGGGCGATTACGACATCGCATTCATTATCGCCGAAGGCTTGTCCGCCCGCGCGATCGCCCGGCACGCGATTCCGGTCCTCGATCGGGCGCTTGCCTCGCTCGATCCGGCATCGTGGAAAATCGCGCCGATCATTCTCGCCGAACAGGGGCGCGTGGCGCTCGGCGACGACATCGGCGAAACGCTTGGCGCAAGACTTGCGGCGGTTCTCATCGGCGAACGGCCCGGCCTCTCTTCGCCCGACAGCCTGGGCGTCTATCTCACTTATGCGCCGCGTATCGGCCGCACAGACGCCGAGCGCAATTGTCTGTCGAACATCCGCCCGCAAGGCCTCGCCTATGACGAGGCGACCCGTAAGCTGCTTTATCTTTGCAACGAGGCTCGCCGACGGCGGCTGACCGGCGTCGCGCTCAAAGACGAAGCCGAGACGCTCGCGTCAGAAGAGCTACGCTCCATCGACGTCAAGAATTAGCTTTCCCGGAGCCGCGCGCGGCCATTCAGGCAAGTCCGGATTGATCGTGAAGCTTGCGCTCGACTATATGATTGCTCGCCGATCGTCCGTCGAAGCTGGCGCGCTAATACTGAACTGGAGCATAGAATGCGGCTAGCAGCCTGTCGGACTGATGTTTGGGGTTTTGCGGCGAGGCTGGATTGCCGCCTTTCGCGTTTGTTTTGCGTTTGATCTCCTCCCAAACGCTCACTGAGGCGCCCATTGCGACCCTCGCTTGGG
>VGEB01000020.1 GCA_016869435.1 Alphaproteobacteria bacterium
GCGCGACGTCCTCTTTCGGCCCGACGCGCTGCGCGCCGATCCAGCCGCGGCCGGGCTTGCCGAGGCTCAGGAAACGACGCTCACGACCCGCGACGGCGAGACGCTCGTCGCCTGGCGACTTCCCGGCGACTGCGGCCGGCCATTCATTCTCTATCTGCATGGCAACGGCGGCGCGCTTCGCGATCGCGTTCCCCGGTTCAGGCGCTTTGTCCAAGACCGGTTCGGCATGCTCGCGGTCTCCTATCGCGGTTACGGCGGCTCGACGGGCGCGCCCGCGCAGGAGGGCCTCTTCCTCGACGCGGAGGCGGCCTACGCTGAGGCCCTGAGGCTCGGCTACGCGCCCGATCGGATCGTCATCATGGGCGAGTCGCTCGGAACGGGCGTCGCCACCCATCTCGCGGCCGCGCATCCTGCGGCGGGACTGGTGCTCGATTCCCCCTATTCGTCCATCGCCGACGTGGCGGCGGAGCGTTACTCCTGGGCGCCCGTCCAGTATCTGGTGCGCGATCCGTTTCACTCGGATCAGGACATCGGCAGGGCGCGGGCGCCGGTCCTGATGGTCCACGGCGAGAATGATTCCGTCATTCCGATTCGCCTCGCGCGCCGGCTCTTCGATCTCGCCAAGGAACCGAAGAGATTCCTTTCAGCGCCGGGCCGCGATCATCTGGCCCTGCTCGATTCGAACGTTTACCCCCGCGTGCGCGACTGGATCGAGGCGCATGCCGCCGGCGCCGCTTGCGAAAAGCCCGACGCGAACTAAACCCGGCGGGCTAAAGCCAGTTCGGGACGCTGTCCATGGCGATGATCTCCTCGACGCTTTGGCGCTTGCGAATGACGGCGTAACGCGCGCCGTCGACCAAAACTTCCGGAACCAGCGGGCGCGTATTGTAGGTCCCGGACTGCACGGCGCCATAGGCGCCCGCCGTCAGGACGCAGAGCAAGTCGCCGGCGCGCGGTTCGACCATCTCGCGTCCATGCGCAAGATAGTCGCCCGTCTCGCACACAGGTCCGACGACGTCGGCGACAATCTTTTGCCGATCAGCGCTCTCGCGCACGGGGATGATGTCATGCCAGGCGTCATAGAGCGTCGGGCGGATAAGATCGTTCATGCCGGCGTCGACGATGACGAACGTCTTCGCGTCGCCGTGCTTGACGTAGATGACACGCGTCACGAGCGCGCCGGCGTTGCCGACGATGAGCCGTCCCGGCTCCAGCACCAGCCTGCAGCCGAGACCGCCGAAATGCCGGCGTATGATCTCGGCGTATTTTTCGGGATGGTAGGACTGGGGGTCGTCGCCTTCGTGATAAGGAATGCCTAAGCCGCCGCCGAGGTCGACGTGCGAAATCCGGTGCCCGTCGGCGCGCAAGTCGCAAACGAGCTCGGCGAGCAGCGAAAAGGCTTCGTCGAAGGGCTCGAGATCGGTGAGCTGGGAGCCGATGTGCATGTCGGCGCCGGCGATCTCGATTCCCTTGAGCTTCGCGGCGAAAGCATAGATCTCCCGCGCCCGAGACAGCGGCACGCCGAACTTGTTTTCGGCGAGGCCTGTAGAAATTTTCTTGTGCGTGCGCGCGTCGACGTCCGGATTGACGCGCAGCGACACGCGCGCCCTGCGCCCGAGGGCCGCTGCGGCATTTGACAGCGCTTCGAGTTCAGGCTCCGACTCGACGTTGAAACAGAAGATGCCGGCGCGGAGCGCCGCCCAAATCTCCTCAGCGGTCTTGCCGACGCCCGAAAACGTGATTTTTTCCGGCGCCACGCCGGCGGCCAGCGCGCGCGCCAGTTCTCCGCCGGAAACCACGTCCATGCCGGCGCCTTCTTTTGCGAGAAGGCGCAGCACGGCCTGATTGGAATTGGCCTTCAGCGCGTAGCAGATGAGCGCGTCGAGGCCTGCCAAGGCTTGCGAAAACACCTGGAAGTGACGTCGGATCGTCGCCGCCGAATAGCAGTAAAAGGGCGTCCCGATCTCATCGGCGAGCTTCGCCACGGCGATCTCCTCGGCGTGGAGCGCGCCATCCCGATAAGCGAAAAGATGCATGGACTTAGAGCAGCGGGTCGAGCGGGAAGGGATATTGCTCCGGCGGACGATTGCCGATCGTGCCCGGAATCGGCGGCTGCGGCGCGCTGGCCGGCGGGGGCGCCCCGTGCGCCGCCGCTTTGGCTTGCGCCGCCTCGGTCTGCGCCCGGAGGATTGCGCCGCGCGCCTGGGTCTCGGGCGGGAGCTCGAGGGGACCGCGCCGGCCACAAGCGCCGAGGCTCGCGGCGACGAGCGCCAGCGCAAGGGCCGCCAGAGAGCGACGGGTGAGGAGCGGCAATCGAGGCGTCACGGCGATTCGTCCCAAAGGAATGCCGGCGCACTATAGCGATGAAGCGAAAAAAGGCGAGGGCGACGCCGCAGCGCGCTCGGGTTCTCTTTCGCGCGAGACAGCTCTGTTTCCGATCGATCTGACCCGGCGATATCCCTGCCCGCCAAGCGATATCCTCGTGACATGCTTAAGGAGGCGTCAATCGAACCCCTGCCCTTTCGGGATGGAACACACGCCAAGGAGCGGCCGAACCGCTCGGCTGGCCGGACGCTTCGATCCGCGCCCCATTAACCGAAAAGACTTGAAAGTCCGGGGCATTCATCGGCGCGTCTTTACGATTGCGCGTCGCCGTGTTTAGGTCCGTCATGGCCCGTGTTCTGCGTTTATTCGCCACCCTCGCCGCGGCAGTTCTCCTGTCGGCCGCCTCTGCGAGCGCTGCGGTGCGCATCCGCATCGATCTATCGACGCAAAGCCTTGAGGCGGTCACGCCTGGGGGCGAGACCGTGAGGTGGAAAATATCAAGCGGGCGCCGGGGTTACGAAACGCCCACGGGAAATTACGGCGTCATGCGCATGGAGGCCGACCATCATTCCGACGAATATGATCAGGCGCCGATGCCCTACGCCATCTTCTTTTCGCCGCGTGGCCTCGCCATCCACGGCAGCTATGAGCGCGGCCTGGGCCGTCCGCTCTCCCATGGCTGCGTGCGGCTCGCAGTCCCCAACGCCCGCCAGCTCTTCGACTGGGTCGAAAAACATGGGGCGACGATCGAAATCACCGGCGGCGGCGCGGGCGGCGGCCGTGCGATCGCCCGCCAAGAGGCCGCGCGCCCCCGCATGACTCACCAGCCGCCCCCTGTCTACCACGAGCCGGGTTACCAGTCCTATATGGGAGACTTCCCCTTCTAACCGTCGCCCGCCGTTGCAACTTCGCAACAGTGTTCGAGAGAATCGCGGCGAACGCTGCGACGCGTTTGCTGGCGTGCTTTTTAGCAGGTAAAGCTCGGATTTCTGGCGCTTGTTGATGACCGAGCAGAGTAGAGCCGTTGACGACATCCAAGACCCCCCTCCTCGACCGGATCGCGACCCCCGAAGATCTGCGCAAGCTTCGTCCGGGCGAGCTCAAGCAGGTCGCCGATGAGTTGCGCCACGAGACGATCGACGCGGTCTCGGTCACCGGCGGCCATCTGGGAGCCGGCCTCGGCGTGGTCGAGCTGACGGTCGCTCTGCACTATGTTTTCGACACGCCGCGCGACAAGGTGATCTGGGACGTCGGCCATCAGACCTACCCCCACAAGATCCTCACCGGCAGGCGCGACCGCATCCGCACGCTGCGCATGGGCGGCGGGCTGTCCGGCTTCACCAAGCGGGCCGAAAGCGAATATGACGCCTTTGGCGCCGGCCACTCCTCGACCTCGATTTCGGCCGGTCTCGGCATGGCCGTGGCGCGGGATCTCGCCGGCGGCGACAATCACGTCGTCGCGGTGATCGGCGACAGCTCGATGTCCGCCGGCATGGCCTATGAGGCCTTGAACAACGCCGGGGCGCTGCACTCCCGTCTGATCGTCATTCTGAACGACAACGACATGTCGATCGCTCCGCCGACGGGGGCCATGTCCGCCTATCTCGCCCGCCTCGTCTCCGGCGGCGCCTATCGCTCGATCCGCGAGGCGGCCAAGCAGCTCGCCAGCCATTTGCCGCGCTTCATCTATGACAAGGCGCGCAAGGCCGAGGAGTTCTCGCGCAGCTTCATCACCGGCGGCTCGATGTTCGAGGAGCTCGGCTTCTACTATGTCGGGCCGATCGACGGACACAATCTCGACCACCTGCTGCCGGTGCTCAAGAACGTGCGCGACAAGGACGACGGCCCGGTTCTCGTTCACGTCGTCACCCAGAAGGGCAAGGGCTTCGGACCGGCGGAAGAATCGGCCGACAAGTGCCATGCCGTCAACAAATTCGACGTCGCGACCGGCATTCAGATCAAGCCCAAGGCCAACGCGCCGACCTATACGAACGTGTTCGCCAAGGCGCTGATCGCCGAAGCCGAGCATGACGACAAGATCGTCGCGATCACGGCGGCGATGCCATCGGGCACGGGCCTCGATATTTTTAGCAAAGCCTTCCCGCATCGCACCTTCGACGTGGCGATCGCCGAGCAGCACGCTGTCACCTTCGCCGCCGGTCTGGCCTGCGAAGGCTATAAGCCGTTCTGCGCGCTCTACTCGACCTTCCTGCAGCGCGGCTACGATCAGGTCGTCCACGACGTGGCGATTCAGAAATTGCCGGTGCGTTTTGCCATGGACAGAGCGGGCCTTGTCGGCGCCGATGGGCCGACCCATGCCGGCGCCTTCGATCTCGCCTATCTCGGCTGTCTGCCGGACTTCGTCATCATGGCGCCTTCCGACGAGGGCGAGCTGATGCATATGGTGGCGACCGCCGCCGGTTATGACGACGGGCCAATCGGCTTTCGCTATCCGCGCGGGGAGGGGGTCGGCATCGAATTGCCTGAGCGCGGCGAAATTCTCGAAATCGGCAGGGGCCGCATCTTGCGTGAGGGCTCCCGGGTCGCGATCCTTTCGCTCGGCACGCGACTAGTGGACTCGTTAAAGGCGGCCGCGGAGCTCGAAAATTACGGGATTTCGACGACCGTCGCCGACGCCCGCTTCGCCAAGCCCATCGACCGGGATTTGCTTCGCCGACTGGCCGCCAATCACGAAGCGCTCATCGCCATCGAGGAAGGCGCCATTGGCGGCTTTGGCGCGCAGGCATTTCAGGCGCTGTCCGAAGACGGGCTGCTCGACGGCGCGCGCGGCGCGTTCAAGTTCCGCAGCATGACTCTCCCCGACGTCTACATCGACCACGACAAGCATGAGCTGATGATCGCGAGCGCGATGCTCGACAGCAAGGCGATCGTCGCCAAGGTTCTCGAGCTTTTAGGCGATGAAAAGGGCGCCGCGCGGGTCATGATCGCGTGAGAAGATTCTGATCGCGCCCATAACCAGCCGACGAAAAAATCCTTGTTGAGGGATGGCGCGATTTGCGCCAGACTTGCCATCTTCGCTTGCAGATGCTGCAGGCGAAGCGCATCGATGTTGTCATTATGCTTATTGTTGGGACAAGCCGGTGAATTCTCCAGCTCCTCAATCGTCCTATAGCGATCCCACATTTGTTTCCTCGCCGACTGCCAAAATTCTCGTCATTATGCTTCATTCCTTTTCGTCGGGGCGCGAAACGCTGGCCGATCTGATTACGGCTGTTCGCGAAGCACTTGGCGATGACATCGACATCTTCGCGCCAACCCTGCCTTATGGGCGACGGCTGGACAGCACAGGCGCCGGCGCGACAGTCGCAAATTTGGTCGGCGAGCTTGATGTAGTATGGGAAAACAAAAGCGGCGATAAGTACGACAAAGTCATATTCATTGGACACAGCCTTGGCGGCGTATTGGCGAGACGCATCTTTCTCGCGGGCTCGCTCAATCCCCCCGACTATTCGGATGGATATAAAATACGCGACGAATTGTGGGATGCGATTTCGGAGAAGCGAGGCGAAGAAAAAAATCTTCCCTGTGAATGGGCCCCGCGAGTCGACCGACTCATCATGCTCGCCACCTGGGACAAGGGTTGGACTATTTCTGACCGCACGAGCTGGTTCTATTCCATCGGGCTGAATATTCTCGGTCTCTGGGGACGGGTGACGGAACTTCTGGGATGGAGGGACACCGCGCGCGGCCGCACGATGCTCGACATGCGCAAGGGCTCCGTCTTTATTGCCCAGACCCGCCTGCTCTGGATGGCCTATCGACGCTGGCACAACGATAAACTTCGCGACCGCTACAACGTTTCCGGACCCGTGACGCCTCTCGATCGCCCCCCCTCAGGACAATCCGCGAGTCCGCTCGTCATTCAGATCATCGGCGCCAAAGACAATTTCGTATCGCCGCAAGATCAGGTGGACTTGGATGTCGAGGCGATCGAGTGGCAGGACGGAGCATCTGAAAGCTCTCATAAGAATAAGAAATATTTTCTTATGGAGATGGAGGACACCGATCACGGCGGCGTGGTCGATTTCAGCAACGCTCTGGGAAGAAGAAGCGGATTTCTCCTCACCAAAGTCAAGGAACCCGCCGAGGTTCTCGAAAAGCGTCGAAAGATTTTTCTTGATGCGTTGACGCTGGACGCATCGAGTTTGGAAAAACTCTCCGAGAACCCATCATTCTATTTTGACAGACAGGCGCAGTTAGACCCTTGCGTGAAGGATGTCGTGTTCGTCATGCATGGGATCCGAGATGACGGCTATTGGACTCATCGCATCGCCCGTCACGTTAAGAATGCGGAAGGCAACCCATCAAAGAGCGATGGCAAGGAGGGGCGAGAACGGAATCAGCTCGTCTCTTGCACGCCCACTTACGGCTATTTCCCAATGGGCGCTTTCGTGATGCCTTGGATCAGACGGCAAAAGGTCGAATGGTTCATGGACCTTTACGTCGAGATGCGGAGCCGATTTCCATTGGCGAAGATGCATTACGTCGGCCACTCGAACGGAACCTATCTCGCCGCGGACGCCCTGGAACGTTATCCGGCTGCGCGCCTAGGGCGAATTTATTTTGCTGGCAGCGTCGTCAATGCGAATTTCAAATGGGCAAAGCATATCCAGGAGCAGAAGGTCCTACGGTTTCATAACGCCCGCGGCGCTACAGATTGGGTCGTCGCGCTCCTTCCAAAGAGCATCGATTACATATCTGATCTGGGCGGCGGCGGGTTCGATGGTTTTGCCGACGCCGCGTCGGGGGACCAAAGGATCACGCAGTCTAAAATGTTCGCAACAGGAGAACATAGCGGCGCGATTGGCGAAGGGCATTGGCGTGCGATCGGCGACTTCATTGTCAATGGCGCAACGCCGCCGGAACCGCAAAATCTCTTCACGGAGAAGAATCATTGGCTGGCGCTTTTTTCGAGTCTGCGGATCGGCATCCCTTCGGCCCTGTTGTTCGCGGCCATACTTATCTTGTCCCCCGTTTCGCTCGTTTACGGCGCGGAGCGGGCGCTGCCCGCCGCGGCGCTGACGGCGGCGCTGCTTTTCATGGCTTGGTGGTTCGCAGCCACACCCTTTCTACGCGCGATCGACGCTATAAGATCTTTCATATTGCGCCTTCCCACGCCGCTGATAGCGCTTTCATTGATTGCGCTATTGGGCCTGTCGATCTGCTTCCTCGACGGCTGGGGATGGGCGATCCGGGTCGGCGCGGCCTATGGCCTGCTCTTCATCAGCATCGCCGCTGTCCGATGGCGAGAAAAGTTGATGCCTGCGATTTCACGAGGCCGCGTCATAACGATTGGCGCGGCGCTCGTAATCGGCGCGCTTGCGGTGCTGGGATACTACCAGTTCGACTTGCTACGAAATGGGTCGATAGCGGTGGCGGGTCTTTCAGGCGTGGCGCTCGGCCTAGCCGTCGCTTTCGTGCGCTTTGTTTTGACGCGCTTTTGATTTTGGACTGTTTTGCGGAGACCGCGCGGGAATTTCGCCGAACCCGACTTTCCGCGAGACGAAAGCATCTTTGGCGTATCTATCTCTATTTTGACGTTCGCATCAGTTTTCGCTGAAGGGCCGATGATCTTCTCCGACTTGGACGCCCCCGCGGCCCCCGGCGCCTATGTCCTCTGGCTCCGGCTTGGGGCGCCGCTGACCGCGACGGCCGGCAAGGTCGTCGCCACGCTCGAACCCGGCGACTATCTCTACTGCGGCTCAGCCCGCGGCCCCGGCGGCCTGCGCGCCCGGCTCGCGCGCCATATGCTGAAAGACAAGCGCGCCCACTGGCATGTCGATCAGCTCACCCTGGCGGGGCAAGTTCTCGGCGCCTTCATTGTCCAAGGCGGCGACGAATGCGCGCTCAACGCCGCGCTCGACGCCCTGCCGATTCCCTTGCCCGGCTTCGGCAGTTCGGATTGCCGCCGCTGCGCCGCGCATTTGCGATTCTGGCCAAAGGGCGTGGCGCTTCCCTCCGACTGGGAAAATGCTAGGAAGGCGGTCGAAACCCCACCTCCCGCTTGAGAGAGGCGCGCCGGGCGGGGGTTAAGCCTCCTCGGCGCCTCTCACCCACCCCGGACTGCTCCGCAGTCCGACCCTCCTCCTCAAGGGGGGAGGGCGAAAGCCGCGCCGCGGATCGTCGTTTATGTCCAAAGACGAAACCAAAACTAAAGTCGACGCGCGGACGCCGCGCGGGCTCGCCGATCGCGAAGCTGGCGAACTCGCGGCGACGGGGCGGATGCTCGACGTCATCCGCGAAGTGTACGAGCTTTACGGCTTCGAGGCGCTGGAGACGCCGACGATCGAATATACCGACGCGCTCGGCAAATTCCTGCCCGACCAGGACCGGCCCAACGAAGGCGTCTTCTCGTTTCAGGACGACGATGAGCAATGGCTGTCGCTGCGCTATGATTTGACCGCGCCGCTGGCGCGTTTCGTCGCGCAGAATTTCGACCGGCTGCCCAAGCCCTATCGCTCCTACCGGGTCGGTCCGGTCTATCGCAATGAAAAGCCGGGGCCGGGGCGCTTTCGCCAATTCATGCAGTTCGACGCCGATACGGTCGGCGCCGCCTCGCCAGCCGCCGACGCCGAAATCTGCATGATGGCGGCGGACGCCATGGAGCGGCTGGGAATCGCGCGCGGCGATTACGTCATCAAGATCAACAGCCGCAAGGTGCTTGACGGCGTGATGCAGTCGATCGGCCTCGCGGGCGAGGAGAACGCCGGCCGCCGCCTCGTCGTGCTGCGCGCGATCGACAAGCTCGACAGGCTTGGCCCGGACGGCGTCCGGCAATTGCTCGGCGCGGGCCGCAAGGACGAAAGCGGGGATTTCACCAAAGGCGCCGGCCTCGATTTGCCGGCGATCGACACGATCCTCTCCTTCAGTCTCGGCGGTCAATATCGCGATGGCGCGCCCGCTTTCGATCTTTTCGGTCTGCTCGGCAAGAGCGAGATCGGCGCCCAGGGCGCGGAAGAGCTTCTGGAAATCGAAGATCTCGCGCGCGACGCCGGCTTCGGGCCCGACCGCATCCGCATCGACCCTTCCGTCGTGCGCGGGCTCGAATATTACACAGGGCCCGTCTTCGAGGCGGACCTCACCTTCGAGACGCGCGATGAAAAGGGACATCTCGTGCGCTTCGGCTCGGTCGGCGGCGGCGGCCGCTATGACGGGCTGGTCGGGCGGTTCAGGCCGGAAAATACGCCGGCGACCGGCTTCTCCATCGGCGTCTCGCGGCTCTTCGCCGCCCTAAAACTCATCGGTAGCCCGATCGTCTCGGCGCGTCCGCATGTCGGCCCGGTGGTCGTTCTCGTCCTCGACCGCGACAGGCTCGCCGATTATCAGCGCCTCGCGGCGCAACTGCGCAGCGCCGGGATCGCCGCCGAAATCTATCTCGGCGCGGCGGGGATGAAGGCGCAGATGAAATACGCCGACCGGCGCAACAGCCCGCTGGTCGTCATCCAGGGCTCGGACGAAAAAGCGCGCGGGGAAGTGACGCTCAAGGACCTCGTCGCCGGCGCCGAGGCCGCCGCCAATATCGCCACCAACGAACAATGGAAGGCGCTTCGCCCCGCCCAATTCGCCGTTCCGGAGAGCGAGCTTGTCGAACAAGTCCGAAAGGCGCTGAAAGAACAAACTTAGCCTGCGGCGAAGCTCGTCATTGCCACGCGCGCCGGCGCGTATAGTTTTCGCGAAGGGACAGAGGAGCAAACCCATATGAATGGCGACACGCCCAGATCAATCGTTCATCCGACCGATCTCTCCTTCGCGAGCCTGGACGCCTTCGCCCATGCGCTGCGGATCGCCGTGGCCTGCAAGAGCATGTTGCATATTTTGCATATCGAGGCGCCCGAGACCGACGAGGACGATTGGGAGCGCTTTCCGCAGGTGCGCGAAATGCTGGCGCGCTGGAAAATGATCTCGCCGACCGCGACGCACGCAGAGGCGGCCGAACAGCTCGGCGTCAAATTCGTCAAGGCCTCGGTCGAATCGGATTCACCGGTGATGGGGGTTTCCGCCTATGTCGAGCGGCACTTGTGTGATCTTCTCGTGATGATGACGCGGCCGCGTAGCGCCCTGGAGCGCTTGCTCGAGGGTTCGATCGCGGAGGAGGCGGCGCGCGAGTCTCACGTGCCAGCGCTGTTCCTGCGCGAAGACCAGAAGGGATTTGTCGATCGCGAGACCGGCGCGATTTCGCTCAACACTGTGCTGATGCCGGTAGAGGCGACGGTCTCGCCGCTCGACGCCTTCCGCCATGTCGCCGACATCGCGCATTGTCTCAATCCGGCGGCCGACGTCATGTTGCTGCATGTCGGCGAGGAGCTGCCGATTTTCGAAGGGCTCCTCCCGCACATCGAGCTGCGGCGGGGTCCGGTCGTCGAGACGATTCTGGCCTATGCGCAGGAGATCAAGGCTGATCTGATCGCGATGCCGACGCGCAGCCGAAAGGGCCTGCTGGAGGCGCTTCGCGGCTCGACGACGCAGCGCGTGCTGCATGAGGCGCCCTGTCCGCTGCTCGCCTCGCCAGTCAAATAATTCCCATCAGTGCGACGCGCCGGGGCGGAAGCGATGGAAAAAAAGCAGCGAGGCTGGATTGCTTCCCGCCTCGCTCCCGGTCGCAATGACGGGCGCAGGCGTTACAGCGAACGCTGGAAATGCAGCACGCCCCCTTGCGCGCCTTTCAGGATCAGATCGTCGCCCTTGGTGTCCCAGTAAGGGCCAGAGAGCAGGACCGCCCAATAGTCGCGTTCGACGGCCGCGAGCGGGCCCTCGCATTTCCGTTCGTTAATCGCCGGCATTGTGCGTGGTCCGAGCCGATTCGGGCCGATGATGAAAATGCCCGACCAATTCTTGCACCCCGAAAACCCGTTGGCGCGGCCCGTCGAATCGATCGAAATCCACATCTCCACCGGCGGCGGTTTGCCGTTGATTTCCTTGAGCACGAAATTCTGGTTGTGCGGGAACGGCTGGTAGCGCGGAATGCCGCCGGATTCCTTGTTTTCGTCTTCCGGCTGCTTCTGCTCCGCGCCCTGAGGCGGCTTTGCGCCGCTCTTGGCGTCGGCTGGCGCGGCGGCGAGCGCAACGGCGCAGAGCGAGCCGGCTAAGGCGAACACACTCCTGTTCATCGCGTCATTCATCCTCCTGTAAGGCGACCGGCTCCGACCCCCTCCGGCGCGTCGCAAGCCCTTATAGCATGCTCGGCAGGACGCGGTCAGGCGGGCGGTGGCCGTCCATAAAGGTCTTGATATTGATGATGACCTTTTCGCCCATGTCGATGCGGCCTTCTATGGTGGCTGAGCCCATATGGGGCAGCAGCGTCACCTTGCCCGCCTTGGCGAGCTTCAGCAATTTCGGAGAGACGGCGGGCTCGTGTTCGAAGACGTCAAGGCCGGCGCCGGCCATCTCTCCGGCTTCGAGCATGCGCACCAGGGCGTTCTCGTCGACGATCTCGCCGCGCGCGGTATTGACGACAATGGCGTGGGGACGCAGATGGGTCAGCCTGCGGGCGGAAAGTAGATGGTAGGTCGCCGGCGTATGAGGGCAGTGGATCGACACGATATCGACTCGCGCCAGCATTTGATCGAGCGACTCCCAATAGGTCGCCTCCAACTGCTCCTCGATGTCAGCCGCGACGCGCCGGCGGTTGTGGTAATGGATCGACAGCCCGAAACTTTTCGCGCGCCGCGCCAAGGCCTGGCCGATCCTGCCCATGCCGACGATGCCGAGTCTCTTGCCGGTGATCCGATGGCCGAGCATCCAGGTCGGCGACCAGCCCGGCCAGGAGCCGTCCGGTATGGCGTTCGCGCCTTCGACGAGGCGGCGGGCCACCGAAAGGATCAGCGCCATCGTCATGTCGGCCGTGTCTTCGGTCAGAACGCCAGGCGTGTTGGTGACTGTAATCGAGCGGTCGAGCGCCGAGGCGACGTCGATATTATCGACGCCATTGCCGAAATTGGCGATCAGCTTCATCTGCTCGCCGGCCTGAGCGATGAGATGGGAGTCGATGCGGTCGGTGATGGTCGGCACCAGCACGTCGGCCGTGAGCATGGCCTCGACCAGTTCATCGTGGGTGAGCGGCTTGTCGCTTTCATTGAGGCGGGTGTCGAACAGCTCGCACATGCGGGTTTCGATCACCTCGGGCAGCCGGCGCGACACGACAACGAGCGGCTTCTTTTTCGGCATATCCCTGGTCCGCCTCCGCGTTTATGTTGTGCTGCAGCAGCGATTCTGCGATTGCGACGATAATCTTCGCCGCTTGGCGGCGGCGGATGAAAAGACGCCGGCGAGTTTTCGCCGGCTTCAACCGGGTCTTAACGGCGATCGGCGACAAAACCAATACGCCCCCCTCAACGGACGCATTCGACTTCCTAGCAGATGACGGGCCAAAGACAAGCGAGCGATCAGTCCACCATGTCGCGAATGAATACAGAATTTGCGCCAATTTCGACGGCGTTCTCAAGGGCTTCGAAACATTTCCAAATTCTGCGGCGCGCCGTCCTTGCGCCGTTCGTTTCGGCGCTTCTGCCGGCGCTTTTTTGCGCAACGCACGCTTACGCTCAGGAGCCTCAGAAGGGGCCCGTAAGCGGATTGCCGTTGCCGCGCTATGTCAGCCTCAAATCCGATCGGGTGAATGTGCGCGAGGGGCCGAGCAAGGAACATCCGACCTTGTGGATCTACGAACGCGCCGCGCTGCCGGTGGAGATCACCGCCGAATTCGAAACCTGGCGCAAGATTCGCGATTCTGAAGGGGCCGAAGGCTGGGTCTTGCATTCGCTGCTTTCAGGACGGCGGACCGCGTTAGTCGCGCCGTGGAAAAAAGAGCCGCAACTGCTCGTCGCCGAAGACTACAAGACTCCGGTGGTCAAGCTCGGACCTGGCGTGATCGGCAATTTGCGCGGCTGCGACGGCAAATGGTGCCGCATCGCCGGCAAGGGCTTCGACGGCTACATGCAGCAGGAAAATCTCTGGGGCGTCTATCCAGGCGAGAAATTCGAATAGTCAGGCGGGCGGCTCCGCCGGCAGACGGCTCTTGAGTTCCTCGAGCGCGGTTGAAATGGTGCCGCGACTGAAAGGCTTGGCGACGACGGGCGCATCCGAATGCGCCCCGAGCACGCCTTGCTCGCCGTAGCCGGTCACGAAGGCGAAGGGTTTCCGTCGGCGTTCGAGGACGCCGGGGAGAACATGCGCCTTCTGACCGTTGAGGTTGATGTCGAGAAAAGCGAGGTCGAAGTCCTCGCTTGTCGCCTTTTGCAAAGCGTCCTGCACATTGCCGGCGGTCGCGACGACCTGCGCGCCGAGCTCTTCGAGAAACATCTCGAGCGCCATAGCGATGACGGCCTCGTCCTCCACGATCAGGACGCGCGGGGCGATCATTTGAGCACTTCCACGGTTAGAGGGATGTCCATCGCGCAGCGCAATCCTTCAGCCGGAAATTCGACCGCGACCTGCGCGCCCGCGTCCGACGCCAGCGTCTTCTCGATCAGTCGCATGCCAAACCCTTTCTTCGAAGGGGGCGCAATCGGCGGGCCGCCATGCTCGCGCCAGGTGAGACGGAGCATGGGCGTTCGCCGCCCGGAGTCGACGCTCCAATCTATGGCGACCCGTCCGCCTGGCGCTGACAGCGATCCATGCAGCGCCGCATTGGCGCATAATTCATGCAGCGTCATCGCGAGAGCCGAGGCGATGCGCGGGCATACGTCGACCGGCGGTCCTGAGAGGTCGAAGTTCTCAGCGCCCGCCGGCGCGATCGCCATGCGCACGAGTTCTCCGATGTCCGCCTTCGTCCAATTTTCGCGAGTCAGCACGTCGTGCACGGCGGCGAGCGCGAGCAGCCGGTTCTCGAACAGCTCGACGGCGTTCGGCTTGAGCTCGCGCAGCGAATGCATGGCGATCGAATGCACCTGGGCAAGCGCGTTCTTGACCCGATGGTTGAGTTCATGGATCAAGAGCTGCAAGCGTTCGCGGTCGCGTTCTTGCTCGGTGACGTCGGTGTTTGTGCCGAACCAGCCGACGATGCCGCCATTCTCGCGCAACGGTTCGACTCGCGTGAGGAAGGGTCTGAAGAGCCCGTCCGCGCCCTTGAGCGGAAAAATCATTTGGAAGAATTCGCCGTGCTTGAGCGCGTGCGTCCAGCGCTCCAGCATATGGGGCAGCACATCCGGATGATGCACCGATTGCCAGCCCCAACCCGCCATCTCCTCGGGAGTCGTGCCGGTGTATTCATACCAGCGGTCATTGTACCAAAAAATCCACCCGTCCGGACGCGCCATCCACGCTAGGTTGGGCATCGAATTGGCCAGCGCCTTGAACTGCGCATAGGTAAGATCAGATTCTTTTTCCGTCGCCAGTTGCGGCATCGCTCCCCGCTTGAAACCGTCAAAGAGTCTTCGCCGCTGGGCGGCGGCGCCCAACCCCCTTCCAAAAACCACCTTTTTTGCGAATATAGGGCCGACTTAGACGCGGCGTAGTCGCACGACGACATCCACGCGCGCGACGCGCAATCCGTCAGGCGGCTGGGGAAGATCGGAGACCGAGACATTCGCGCCGGCGATGTCGTAAAGCTCTCCGTCGTCTTCGAGCAGGAAGTGATGGTGATCGTCGGTGTTGGTGTCGAAATACACGCGCGCCCCGTCGACGGCGATCTCGCGCAGCAGACCCGCCTGGGTAAATTGGTGGAGCGTGTTGTATACGGTCGCAAGGGAGACCGAGAGATTGGCCGCGAGCGCCTCTTCATAAAGGCGCTCCGCCGTCACATGGCGATCTCCGTGCTGGCCGAACAGCAGTTCGCCCAGCGCAAGCCGCTGGCGCGTCGGCCGAAGCCCGGCGTCCGCGAGCAGTTCGGCGACCGGCTTGCGCACGGCGGCCTTCGGCGGAGCGATCGGCGTTTGGTCAGCGTCCATTACGGCGGCTCGCGGCTTCTACTCGCGGTTTTCCCTTTGGCATCATAAGGGGAACGGCGCGAAATTCAACGCCGCCCGGCTATTGCGGTCACTTCGCTCCGGCGCTTTCGGCCTGGACGAGCCTATGTTACGGATCGCTTCGCCCAATAGCGGCGCCCGCCGGCGCCAATAAGGATAAGGGCGCGTCTTATGGCGCTTAGGGAGGATGGGCCTTCAAAGGCCTAAACGCGGGGAACAGGAAACGATGGGCGAAAGGCGCTCCTCATTCGGCTATGAGGATTTATTGGCGTGCGGCGAGGAGAAGCTGTTCGGCCCCGGAAATGCGCAGCTGCCGCTGCCGCCCATGCTGATGTTCGACCGGATTACCGAAATTTTCGAGGAGGGCGGCGAGCACGGCAAAGGCTATATGCGCGCCGAACTCGACGTCAAACCGAGCCTGTGGTTCTTCGACTGCCATTTTAAGGGCAATCCGGTGATGCCGGGCTGCCTTGGGCTCGACGCGCTGTGGCAGATGGTTGGCTTCTACCTGGCCTGGCTGGACAATCCGGGACGCGGCATGGCGCTCGGCGTCGGCGAGGTGAAATTCTCCGGCCAGGTGCGACCACATACGAAGCTCGTCACTTATGGCGTCGACTTCACGCGCTTGCGCACCGGCAAGCTCGTGATCGGGCTTGCCGACGGCTGGGTCGCGGCGGATGGCGAGCGCATTTACGAGGCCAAGGACCTCAAGGTCTGCCTCGCCAAAGAGGCGCCGGCCGCCTGAACGCTAACGGAGGCGCCGCAGAACATGGTCCGAGCGCCAGAGGAGTTGGAGCAATGAGACGAGTCGTCGTCACCGGCATGGGCATCGTGTCGTCGATCGGCAACACGACCCAGGAAGTCGTCGCATCCTTGCGGGAGGCGAAATCGGGTGTGGTTCGCGCCGAAAAATACGCCGAACTGGGGTTCCGGTCGCAGGTGCACGGCATGCCGACGCTCGACGCCAGTGAAGTCGTCGATCGCCGGGCGATGCGGTTTCACGCCGCCGGAACCGCCTGGAACCATGTCGCCATGGATCAGGCCATCGCCGACGCGGGTCTGACCGATGCGGAAATCTCGAATGAGCGCACCGGCATCATCATGGGGTCCGGCGGTCCTTCAACCCATACGCTCGTGGAAGCGGCGGACATCACTCGCACTAAAGGTCCCAAACGGGTTGGCCCCTTCGCCGTGCCCAAATGTATGTCGTCGACCGCTTCGGCGACGCTCGCGGTCTGGTTCAAGATCAAGGGCGTCAACTATTCGATCTCGTCGGCCTGCGCCACCTCCAACCATTGCATCGGCAACGCCTATGAGCTGATTCAATATGGCAAGCAGGACATGATCTTCGCCGGCGGCTGCGAGGAATTGGAATGGGAGCTGTCCGTCCTCTTCGACGCGATGGGCGCGATGTCGTCCTCATACAACGATCGCCCGGCGACCGCCTCGCGCGCCTATGACAAGAATCGCGACGGATTCGTCATTGCCGGCGGCGCCGGCGTCCTGGTGCTGGAAGAGCTCGAACACGCCAAGGCGCGAGGCGCAAAAATCTATGCGGAGGTCGCCGGCTATGGCGCGACCTCGGACGGCTACGACATGGTGGCCCCCTCGGGCGAAGGCGCGGTGCGCTGCATGAAGCAGGCGCTCGCGACCGTGAAATGCCCGATCGACTACATCAATCCGCACGCCACCTCGACTCCTGTCGGCGACGTGAAAGAGATCGAAGCGCTGCGCGAAGTGTTTGGCGTCGGCGACAAATGTCCGCCGATCGCCGCGACCAAATCGCTGACCGGCCATTCGCTCGGCGCGACGGGCGTTCAGGAGGCGATCTATTCCTTGTTGATGATGCAGAACGGCTTCATCTGCGAGAGCGCCAATATCGAAGAGTTGGATCCAGATTTCGCCGATATGCCGATCCTTCGCGAGCGGCGCGACAATGTGAAGCTCGGCGCGGCGCTGTCCAACTCATTCGGATTCGGCGGCACCAATGCGACATTAGTGTTCAAGCATCCGGACGCGTGACGTCCTGACTCACAAGCGCGTCATGACGGTCGCCGCGCTCCGCGCTCTTCTTTGCGTGGCTGCTCCTCCGATAAGGCCTAGGCCCATCCTTTCGATCTCTCCTGGAATGACAATCGCCAGATGAAAGTTTCAACCGGTCTCATGCAAGGTAAGCGCGGGCTCATCATGGGCGTCGCCAATGATCATTCGATCGCCTATGGCATCGCGCGCGTTCTTGCCCGTCACGGCGCGACGCTCGCCTTCACCTATCAGGGCGAGGGGCTCGGTAAACGCGTCAAGCCGCTGGCCCAGGAGCTGGGGTCGACTCTTGTTCTCCCCTGCGACGTCGAGGATATCTCCACCGTCGATCAGGTGTTCGCCCGACTCGAATATGACTGGGGCGAGATGGACTTTCTCGTCCACTCCATCGCCTATTCCGACAAGAGCGAATTGAAGGGGCTTTACGCCGACACGTCGCGCGAAAATTTCATTCGCACGCTCGTCATCTCGTGTTTCTCGTTTACGGAAGCCGCGCGCCGCGCCGCAGCGCTCATGAAAAATGGCGGATCGCTGTTGACGGTCAGCTTCGGCGGCGGCACCCATGTCATGCCGAACTACAATGTCATGGGCGTCGCCAAGGCGGCGCTCGATTCGTCGGTGCGCTATCTCGCCGCAGACTTCGGCGATCGCGGGATTCGCGTCAATGCGCTGTCGCCAGGCCCGGTGCGCACCATGGCCGGCGCCGGCATCACCGGCGCGCGCGCGATGGGCGCGTTCCAGAAGAAGCATTGTCCCTTGCGTCGGATGATCACGCTTGATGAAATCGGCGGCTCGGCGCTCTATTTCCTATCTGAGCTTTCGGGCGGCGTGACCGGCGAAGTCCATCTCGTCGACGCCGGCTACAACATCATGTTGCAGCCGCGTCCCGAAGATCTTAACGGCGAGGAGTAGACGAATGAGGATGGCGCTGTCCTTAGCCCTGGGTCTCATTGCGGCCCCAGCCATAGCCGCGAGCGCCGATCCGACGACCGGCGAGAAAATCGTCAAGGCCGAATGCGCGTCGTGCCATGCGATCGGACGCGACGCCGAGGCCAAGAGCCCCGATCCGAAGGCGCCCCGCTTCATCGATGTGGCGAAGATGCCGTCGACGACCGAATTGTCGCTCAAAGTATTCCTGCGCTCGTCGCACAAAAACATGCCGAACTTCATTCTTGCGCCCGAAGAAATCGATTCGCTTGCGAGCTATATTCTGGCTCTTGGCGGCAAATAGCCGCCAAGGCTCAGTGTCCCGCCAAGGCTCATTGGCCCGCTACGTCGCATTTCTTAATCATCCGCTTGCCGGCGCTAAAGGCGGGCGCCAGATCGGGACTCACGCTTTAGCGTCGGCGGATGCTAAGCAGCCATCTTGCGTCCCGACATCCGGCGACATTCTTCGGCGCATCGACGGCACTCGTCGGCGCATTCCTTCATGTCGGGAAGCGGATCGCATTCCTTGGCGCAGGTTTCGCAAGCCTCGGCGCAAAGCGCGCACAGCTGTTTCGCTTGCGGCGAATTCATCAGCATCATATGCGCGCTGTCGCGGCACGTCTCGGCGCAGGCGATCATCGCCCGAAAATGTTTGGGCTTCACATGCTCGCCGCCCTGCTCAAGGCAATGGGTCATCGCCATGCCGAAGCACATCTGATAGCAGCTCAAGCAGGCGTCGATGCAGGCCTGCATTTCCTTCGAGATCATGTGCATGACGGGTATTCCTCTAAGGTCTATCCAACGCGCGCCGCCTCGCAGGCAGCTAGATCGCGCGCCTCGCAGGTCAAGGAATCGCCGGTCGAAAGTCGATGGGGGCTTGACGTCCCCGCGCGCGGCGCCAAGCTCTTAGGAAGTTCGAACGTCTCCGTCTCGCCTTCCGGTCATCTGCCTGACATGATTGAGAGATTGAACTTGGCGAGACGCGAAGCGACGAGCTTCAGAGCAAGGTTAAGCGAAATGACGACTCAGAGGATTGTGTATTGATCGCTCCAACAACCGGGCGGCGGCTGGCGCGGGGACGGCGTGACTCGGCAGGATAATGAACTGATGCGAGCCTCCACGCCGGGATTGCCGGTTGTGAGGCCACGAGAAAGCGCCGGATATTTTGAGTCGCTTCGCAGTCGGCTGCCCAAAGGCGTGCTGAGCGCGCTGGGCGTCGGAGCCAGTCTCGCGCTTTTCGCGCTCGCAGCTTACATTCTTGGAAAGACGCTCTCGAACCTCAGTTACGCCGATCTGCTGAACGCATTTCGCGCGACGAGCGCGACTCAAATTCTCGCGGCGCTGGCGCTTTCCGCTCTCTCTTATCTGTTCCTGACGGGCTATGACGTCGTCGCGCTGCGCCACATGCGCGCGCATGCGCCCTATAGGGTGGCCGCTCTCGCATCCTTCGCGAGCTACGCCATTTCTTTCAATCTCGGATTTCCCGTCATCACCAGCGCCGCGGTCCGCTATTGGATCTACTCGCGCGTCGCGCTCAGCGCATTGCAGGTCGCCAACATAACCGTGTTCGCCGGCGTCACCTTCTGGCTCGGCATGACGTTGATGATGGGCGTCGGCTTCGTTTACGGCGCGAGCGCGCTCGCCGCGCTCGATGGGGCGCCCGCGATCCTTCACGTCATTCCGGGCGTGCTCATTCTCGGCGGCGTGCTCTTTTATTTCGGCTGGGTGACTGTCGAGCGCCGTCGCATCAGTCTTCGCGGCCACGCTCTCGAACTGCCCGGCTTTGTCCCGACCGTGGCGCAGTTCGCGCTCGGCGTCGCCGATTTATGCTGCGCTTCGGGCGCGCTCTATATGCTGCTTCCCGCAGGCGTTCCGCTGGACTTTGTGCCATTCGTCGCCGTGTATATCGTCGCCTGCATTCTCGGCGTGATCAGCCATGCGCCGGGGGGCATCGGCGTCTTCGAGGCGACCATGCTGAACGCCATTCCAGGCTCTTCGCAGGAAAGCGTTCTGGCGTCGCTTCTTTTGTTTCGCATGATCTATTACTTCATCCCCTTCGTCGTCGCGCTTGCGCTTCTGGGCGCCGACGAAGGCGCGCGCCGCTGGACGACATTGCGCGAGACGATCGCGCGTATTTTGGAGGAGCGCTCGAATTGAACGGCGCCGGACCAGTCGCCATGACTCTGTCTGCTCAACCACGCAAGTGGCGCGATCAGGCGATGGAACTCCTGGCGCCGGTGATCAATGCGCTGCCGGAGCCGATCTTCGTCATTGATTCCGAAACCCATGTCGTCGCCGTAAATGCCGCGGCGCAAACTCTCTCGCCCGCGATTCGGCTGAACGAGCCTCTGTCTCGCGGGCTTCGGTCTCCCGATATGCTCGACGCCGTCGCCCGTGTGCTCGCCGGCGGCGAGGCCGAGAAAACCGTCTGGGTCGAGCGCCTGCCGGTGGAATGCTGGTTCGAGGCCCATATCGCGCCAATGCAGATCGAAGGCTTCGAGCCCGCCGCCATGGTGAGCCTGCGCGATCTCACCGAGTCGCGGCGCGTCGAGCGCATGCGCGTCGACTTCGTCGCGAACGCCAGCCATGAGCTGCGCACCCCGCTCGCCTCGCTGCTCGGCTTTGTCGAGACCCTGCAAGGTCCGGCGCGCGATGATGGCGAAACCCGCGGCAAGTTCCTCGCCATCATGCGCGAACAAGCGCAGCGAATGGCGCGGCTCGTTGACGATCTGCTGTCGCTGTCGCGCATCGAGCAGCACATGCATCTTCGGCCGGCGACGCCCGTCGATCTCACGCTGCTCGTCGCGCATATCGTCGATACGCTGTCGCAGATGGCCGAGGACAGGGGCGTCGCCATCAATCTCGATCTCCAGCCGAACGTCGTCGCGCCGGGCGATCGCGACGAGCTTGCCCGCGTCATCGAAAATCTCGTCGAGAATGCGTTGAAATACGGATGCGCCGAGGACGGCGCCTGCAAGCCCATCGACATTTCGCTCGTCCGCAAGGGCGCGCTCGTGATTCTGTCGGTGCGCGATTATGGTCCCGGCGTCGCGCCGGAGCACATTCCACGGCTGACCGAGCGCTTCTATCGCGTCGATGCGGGCAAGAGCCGCGCCAAGGGCGGCACCGGGCTGGGGCTCGCCATCGTCAAACATATCGTGCTGCGCCATCGCGGTCGGCTGGCGATTGAATCCGCGCTCGGCGAGGGGACGCTGTTTCGCGTCATTCTGCCGGGAAGCGAGACGCCATAAATCATTTAAGCATATGATATTAAATAATTTATAGTTGTCATAAAACTGTAATCCTTGCGTCACAAAAACCTATTGTCGAACCGCTAATTTCTCGCAGGCGATGACGCAGGGGCGCGTATCGCCAGTCTGTTCTCGAGCGAAAGAGACCTTCAAATGATCTCGAAGATTTTCAAGCGCGGCGCGGGCGCGGCGCTGGCGCTCGCCGTTATGGCCGGCGCGGCGGGCGCGCTGGACATTTCCGGCGCCGGCGCCACCTTCCCCTATCCCATCTACGCCAAATGGGCTGAGGCGTACAAGAAGGAGACGGGCAACGGGCTGAACTACCAGTCGATCGGCTCGGGCGGGGGCATCAAGCAGATCAAGGCGCGCACCGTCACTTTCGGCGCCTCCGACCAGCCGCTGAAGGCCGACGACCTCCAGTCCGCCGGCCTCATTCAATGGCCGCAGGTCATCGGCGGCATCGTGCCGGTCGTCAATCTCGACGGCGTGACGCCCGGGGAGCTGACGCTCGACGGCGAGACGCTCGCCAAGATTTTCCTCGGCGAAGTCACCAAATGGGACGACGCGCCGATCAAGAAGCTCAACCCCAAGGCGAAGCTGACGTCGGCGCCGATCGTCGTGGTCCATCGTTCGGACGGATCGGGCACGACCTTTAACTTCACCAATTATCTTTCGAAGGTTTCGCCGGACTGGAAGTCGAAAGTCGGCGAGAACGCATCGGTCGAATGGCCGGTCGGCATCGGCGCGAAGGGCAATGAGGGCGTGGCGAACAATGTCGCCAACACCAAGGGCGCGATCGGCTATGTCGAATACGCCTACGCGAAGCAGAACAAGCTGACCTACACCAAAATGCTCAACAGGGACGGCAAATCGGTCGCGCCGAACATGGAGTCGTTCCAGGCCGCCGCGGCGGGCGCCGACTGGGCGCATGCCGAAGGATTTTACGAGATCCTGACGAACGAGCCGGGCGCGAAGACCTGGCCGATTACCGCCGCCACGTTTATTCTTCTGCCTAAGGAGCCCAAGGATGAGGCGGCCGCGGGCGAAGCCATGAAATTCTTCGGCTGGGCCTTCGGGCATGGCGGCAAAATGGCTGAAGAGCTCGATTACATACCGATGCCGAAAACGGTCGTCGAACTCGTCAAGAAGACTTGGGCTACTGTCAAAGGGACGGACGGCAAGCCATTGTCTCATTGAGGCGGCGTGATCGCTCTCAAAAAGCTTAGAGCGCGCTCTATGCGAAAATCCGTATTCCGCATTTTCGCAGCGCGCTCTGGCGGCTTGCTTCAACAGACTGCGACGACCGCTTCAGGCGGCCGTCGGCAGGCATTGGCGCCGATCGTAGCCGGGCGGCGCCGGGAGTTGAGCGAATGTTGTCGATCGAGCCAGGCCGGCGAAGCGCGAACGGAGCCGGCGGGGAGGCGGATTCAGACATGTCGGAAATAGTCTTGCAACAAGCGTCGCAGTCTTCAGTGACCGCCGATCGATCGCGCGCCCTCGGCAGGATGGCGCTTGTCGACGGGATCTTCCGTGAGGCGACGCGCGCTGCGGCCGTGATCGTTCTGGTGATCCTGGGCGGCGTCATAATTTCGCTCGTCCACGGCTCATTGCCGGCGGTGAGGGCCTTCGGCTTCGGCTTCCTCGTCTCGCAGTCGTGGAATCCGGTCACTGAGAATTTCGGCGCGCTTCCGGCGATCTACGGCACGATCATGACCTCGGTCATCGCCATGCTCATCGCCGTTCCGGTCGGCCTCGGCATTGCGATCTTCCTGACCGAGCTTTGTCCCTATGTTCTGCGCCGGCCTATCGGCACGGCGATCGAACTCCTGGCCGGCATCCCGTCGATCATCTACGGCATCTGGGGCCTCTTCGTGCTGGCGCCGTTCCTCCAGACCCATGTGCAGCCCGCGCTGATCGCGGCTTTTGGCGACATACCGGTGTTCTCGACGCTTTTTGCGGGGCCACCCTACGGAATCGGCTTGCTGACCGCAGGCTTCATTCTTGCGATCATGGTGTTGCCCTTCGTCGCCTCGATCTCGCGCGACGTCTTCGAGACGGTGCCGCCAGTGTTGAAGGAAGCGGCGAGCGGCATCGGCTGCACGACTTGGGAAGTGATGCGCTATGTGGTGATGCCTTATACGCGCGTCGGGGTGATCGGCGGCGTCATGCTCGGGCTCGGTCGCGCGCTTGGCGAGACGATGGCGGTCACTTTCGTCATCGGCAACGCGCATAAGATTTCCGGGTCTCTGCTTGCGCCCGGCACGACGATTTCGGCGACAATCGCCAATGAGTTCACCGAGGCGGTCGGCGATCTTTACACCTCGGCGCTGATCGAACTGGGGCTCATCCTGTTCGTCATCACCTTCATCGTTCTTGCGATCGCGCGCTACATGCTCATGCGCATCGAGCAGAAATCGGCGTAAGGGAGACGCTCATGTCGCTTTACGCAACTCGACGCAGCGCCAACTCGATCGCGACGACGCTCTGCTGGGTCGCGGCCATATTTGGGCTGGCATGGCTCTTTGTGATCCTTGTCGCGCTGCTTTACGAAGGCGTCCGCGGCCTGTCTCCGGCGGTCTTCACCGAGATGACGCCGCCCCCCGGCAGCGCCGGCGGATTGCTCAACGCCATCGCCGGTTCGCTGGTCATGACGGTGATCGGCGTCGCGATAGGCACGCCGCTTGGCATGCTGGCCGGAACCTACATGGCTGAATACGGCCGCAATTCGAAGCTGACGATCGTGGTGCGCTTCATCAACGACATCCTGCTCAGCGCGCCGTCCATCGTCGTCGGTCTTTTCGTCTACACGATCCTCGTGCATCCGATGGGCCACTTCTCGGCGATTTCGGGCGCGGTGGCGCTTGCGCTGCTCGTTGTTCCGGTCGTCGTGCGAACGACGGAGGACATGCTGCTGCTCGTGCCGGGATCGATGCGAGAGGCGGCTTCGGCGCTCGGCGCGCCCCGCGCCCATGTCGTCGGCAAGGTCGCCTATCGCGCCGCCAAGGCGGGGTTGGTCACCGGCGTGCTGCTGGCCGTTGCGCGAGTCTCGGGCGAGACGGCGCCCCTTCTATTCACTGCGCTCAATAACCAGTTCTGGAGCACTGATCTGGCGGCGCCGATGGCGAGCCTGCCGGTGGTCATCTTCCAGTTCGCGCTGTCGCCTTACAAGGACTGGCAGCAACTCGCTTGGACAGGCGCGCTGCTCATCACCATCGCAGTTCTCGCCCTGTCGATCACGGCGCGCACTTTGAGCGCCGGCCGGAGGAAATCGAAATGAACGCCGCCGTCCATGCCCCGAAAGAGCCGCCGACAAAAGTGACGGTGCGTAGCCTCGATTTTTATTACGGCGCGGATCGCTCGCTAAAGAACATCAGCCTGCCGCTCCACGCCAATAAGGTGACAGCGTTCATCGGTCCCTCGGGCTGTGGCAAGTCGACCTTGCTGCGTGTGATGAACCGCATGTACGACCTCTATCCCGGACAGCGGGCGGAGGGCGAAGTGCTCCTCGATGGCGAAAACATTCTGGACCCCGCGATCGACCTGAATGCGCTGCGGGCGCGCGTCGGCATGATCTTCCAGAAGCCCACGCCCTTCCCCATGTCGATTTATGAAAACATCGCCTTCGGCATTCGGCTGTATGAGAAACTGCCGCGCGCCGATCTTGACGCGCGCGTGGAAGCGGCGCTGCGCGGCGCGGCGCTGTGGGACGAAGTCAAGGATAAGCTTCAGGCGAGCGGCCTCGGGCTTTCGGGCGGGCAGCAGCAGCGTCTCTGCATTGCGCGCAGCGTCGCTGTGCAGCCGGAAGTCATCCTGTTCGACGAGCCCTGTTCCGCGCTCGATCCGATCTCGACGGCGAAAGTCGAGGAGCTCATCGACGAACTTACGAGCCGCTACACGATCGCGATCGTCACCCACAACATGCAGCAGGCGGTTCGCGTCTCCGACTACACGGCATTCATGTATCTCGGCGAACTCGTCGAGTTCGGCGAAACGGACGAAGTGTTCAACAAGCCGAAAGAGAAGCGGACGCTCGACTATATCACCGGCCGTTTTGGCTAACCGCGATTCAAGGACCGCGCCCATGAGCGATCATATTGTCAAATCCTACGACCGGGACCTCGAGGCGCTCGGACGTCGCATCGCTGAAATGGGCGGCGTCGCCGAAAAAATGCTGGCGGAGGCGATGGACGCGCTCTCCAGCTTCGACGTCGACCTCGCTCATCGCGTCGTCTCCAGCGATCCGCGGCTCGACGCGCTACAGCGCGAAATCGAGGAGAACGCCATTCTGACCATTGCGCGCAGGCAGCCGCTCGCGGTCGATCTGCGCGAATGCATCGCCGCGATCCGCATTTCCGGCGACATCGAACGCGTCGGCGATCTCGCCAAGAACATCGCCAAGCGAACGCTCAAGATCGTATCGGAAGCCCGCGTGCCGCGCGCCATCGTCGGCCTCAAGTCGATGCATGAAGTCGCGGCGATGCAGCTCAAGGACGCGCTCGACGCCTACGCCTTGCGCGACACGGAGCGCGCGCACGCCGTGTGGCAGAATGATTCCGATCTCGACGCGCTGGAGGATTCTGTTTTCCGCGATCTTCTAACTTTCATGATGGAGGATCCGCGCAACATATCCTTCTGCACGCATCTGCTGTTCTGCTCGAAGAACTTGGAGCGGATCGGCGATCACACCACCAATATTTCGGAAACGGTCATTTATCTCGTCACCGGCGAGGCGATGCCCACGGAGCGGCCGAAATCGCGCGTCCCCGATTTCGGCGTGAAGGACGAGGCGGCGCAATGAATGAAGTGAGTTCCGCCGCACAGCGCGGCGGCAAGAGCGACCGCGCGCCGCGCATCCTCGTCGTCGAGGATGAGACCTCGCTTGCGACGCTGCTCGTCTATAATCTTGAGGCCGAAGGCTATCAGGTCGAGCATGTCGACAATGGCGACGAAGCGGAGCTGCGGCTCGCCGAGTCGCCGCCCGATCTCGTCATTCTCGACTGGATGCTCCCTGGCGTTTCCGGACTCGAAATATGTCGGCGGCTGCGCGCGCGCGACAGCGCGAGAGACATGCCGGTGATCATGCTGACCGCGCGCGGCGAAGAGGGAGAACGGGTGCGCGGGCTCTCGGTCGGCGCCGACGACTATGTCGTCAAGCCGTTCTCCACGCCGGAGCTGATGGCGCGGGTGCGCGCCCTGCTGCGCCGGGCCCGACCCGAGCGCGTCGCTTCGCGCCTGACCCTCGGCGACATCGATCTCGATCGCGACACGCGCCGCGTGCGGCGCTCCGGCCGTGAAATTCACCTCGGTCCGACCGAGTTCCGGCTACTCGAATATTTCATGGAGAAGCCGGGGCGCGTGTTCACGCGCGCGCAGTTGCTCGACAGCGTCTGGGGCATGTCGGCGGAGATCGACGAACGCACCGTCGACGTCCATGTCGGCCGACTGCGAAAGGCGATGATCCGCGGCCGCGAAAAGGATCCGATCCGCACGGTGCGCGGCGCCGGCTATTCCTTCGATGAAACCTTCGGTCACGAATGACCGCCGATACGGTTCACGCGTAGCGCTGCGCTCTGAGCTGATCGCGCGCGCGGCGGCGATCCTGGGCCGGCTGATAGGCGACGCGCGCGTGATAGGCGCAGTAAGGCCCGCCGCCGACGGTCGATTTGCAGCCGCAAAAGCGGAATTCCGGCGACGTCGGATCGCCCATCGGCCAGCGGCACATGGATTCGCGCAGCTCCATCAGCGTCACGCGCTCCGACATGGGGATCACCACTTCTTCTTCGGGCGCATGCCGCGGCGACGCCAAGGCATGTGGCGCGAAAGCGAGCGCGAGATTGCCATGCGAGGCGGCGCCGTTCATGCGCGGCTGCGTCGAACGAGGCGCCTTGGCGACCCGCGGTCGCTGCGCGTTTACGGTTTTGGCGCGCTCGGCGAGCCCAAGCCGGTGGATTTTGCCGATGACGGCGTTGCGCGTGATGCCTGGTCCGAGTTCAGCCGCCACTTGACTGGCGCTCAGCCCATCGCTCCATAGCTTGCGAAGCAATTCGACGCGTTCGTCGGTCCATGACATTAGGCTTCTCCATTCTTTCGGGTCGAGCGCGGATCGGATTCAGCTTCCGACCGCAGCGCAGGCCTGAAGCCCAGCGGCGATGTGACGCGCATCAACACTCGAGAGAACGCCCAAACAAACGACGCGGGCGCCGACTAGAAACTTTCTGTTTACTTTGAATCATGGGCGAGTCGCGCTGGCAAGCGCGCACTGGCGTTCTCAACAGCCTTTCACTGAGACTGTTGCGCGAAGGACTCACCCTGACGCTGCGGCGCGCGACGGGTTTGACGCCAATGTTCGTGGAGAGTTTCGGATTTGACCGCGTCGGGCGGCGCGCTTAAAATCACCGTTGGAATGCCGCCCTCAACAGGGCGGCGCTTTGTTTTTCGAGCTTCCTCTGGCCGAGGCCGGCGACGGGAAACATGGAGCAGGGCTTTTGACCTCAGCGCTTTATCCGACCTATCCGCGGGCCGATCTCTCCTTCAAACATGGAGAAGGCGCGTGGCTGACCGCGGAAAACGGCGATCGCTATCTCGACTTCAGCGCGGGCGTCGCCGTATTGTCGCTCGGCCATAATCATCCTCATCTCGTCGAAACGTTGAAGCGCGCGGCTGACGCGCCCTGGCACGTCTCCAATCTGTTTCGCATCCCGCAAGCCGAACGTCTCGCTGAGCGGCTTTGCGCAGCCACATTCGCCGATCTGGTCTTTTTCACCAATTCCGGCGCTGAGGCTGTGGAATGCGCGATCAAGACCACGCGCAAGTTTCACGCGGTTGCCGGACGGCCCGAGCGCTATCGCCTCATCACCTTCGAGGGCGCCTTCCATGGCCGCACGCTGGCGACGATCGCCGCGGGCGGCAACGCCAAATATCTTGAAGGCTTCGGACCGCCCGTCGAGGGCTTCGACCAGGTTCCTTTCGGCGATTACGACGCCGTCGAAGCGGCGATCACGCCGGAAACGGCGGGCTTGCTGCTCGAACCGATTCAGGGAGAGGGCGGACTGCGCATCTTTGCGCCCTCCTTCCTCGCGCGGCTGCGGGCGCTTTGCGACGCGCGCGGCCTGCTGCTCGTTCTCGACGAAGTGCAGTGCGGCGTCGGCCGCACCGGCAAGTTTCTCGCCTGTGAACATGCCGGCGTCGCGCCCGATATCGCGGCGCTCGCCAAGGGTCTCGGCGGCGGCTTTCCGCTCGGCGCTTGCCTAGCAACGCGCGAGGCCGCCAAAGGCATGACGATTGGCGCGCATGGCTCGACATTCGGCGGCAACCCGCTGGCGGCGGCGGTAGGCGGCGCCGTTCTCGACATCGTGCTGGCGGACGGCTTCATGGCGCGCGTCGCCCGTCTCGGCGCGCTGCTGCGCCAGCGGCTTGCGGAACTCGAAGATCGCTATCCGTCGCTGATCGAAGAAGTTCGCGGCGAAGGTCTGATGTTCGGACTCAAGATGAAAATTCCCAACGGCGATTTTGCCGTCGCCGCCCGCGCCGAAGGCCTGCTGACGGTGCTCGCCGGCGACAATGTGGTGCGCCTGGTCCCGCCGCTCGTCATCGATGAGAGCGACATTGCGGCTGCGGCGTCGCGCCTCTCCGCCGCATGCGCCCGGCTCGCCGCGCCCGCCGAAAAGCTCGGAGCCGCGTGATGACCGCTCATCCGCTGACGCGGCCGCGCAGCTTTCTCGATCTTTCCGATCATTCCGGCGAAGAGCTGCGCCACATTCTCGATATCGCCAAATCGCTCAAAGCGCGCCGCGTCAAAGGCGCGGAGCCGACCGACCGGCCGCTCGCCGGCAAATATCTCGGCATGGTGTTCGACAAGCCGTCGACGCGCACCCGCGTCTCCTTCGATATCGCGATGCGCGAGCTCGGCGGCGAAACGATCATGCTGACCGGCGCCGAAATGCAGTTGGGGCGCGGCGAGACCATCGCCGATACGGCGCGCGTGCTCTCGCGGTTTCTCGACGCCGTTATGGTGCGCATTCTTTCCCATCCCGATCTCATGGAGCTGGCGCGCTACGGCAATCTGCCGGTCATCAACGGGCTCACCAAACAGTCGCATCCCTGTCAGGTGATGGCGGACGTCATGACCTTCGAGGAGCATCTGGGTCCGATCGAAGGGCGCACGGTGGCCTGGAGCGGCGACGCCAATAATGTGCTCACGAGTTGGGTGCACGCCGCCGGCCGCCTGGGCTTCGCCATCAATGTCGCGACGCCTGCCGATTTTGCGCCGTCGGAACAACTCGTCGATTGGGCGAAAGCCAATGGTGCGAAGTTGAATCTGACGCGCGACGCCTATGAGGCGGTCGCAGGCGCCGACGCCGTGATCACCGACTGCTGGGTGTCCATGGGCGACGCGGACGAGGATGAGCGCCGCGCCGCCCTCACGCCCTATCAGGTCGACGCGAAGTTGATGGGCGCGGCGGCGAAACATGCGCTCTTCATGCATTGTCTGCCGGCGCATCGCGGCGAGGAAGTCGCCGCGGAAGTGATCGACGGGCCGCAGTCGGTCGTCTTTGACGAAGCCGAGAACCGGCTTCACGCCCAGAAAGGCGTGCTCTGCTGGTGTCTAGCGCCGGGGCAGGTCTGATGCCGCAAGGCGGCCGCCCGGCGCCGAGCCGGCCGGCGGCGTTTCATTCCGAGGATGACCGGGTGCTGCCCTTCGCAGTCGAGGCGCTTGATCTGCGCGGCCGAATCGTGCGCCTCGGCCCGACGGTCGATTCCATCCTCAATCATTACGCCTATCCGCCGCAGGTCGCGCGTCTCCTCGGCGAGGCGGTGGCGCTGGCCGCGCTGCTCGGCTCGATTCTCGAATCGCACGGACGCTTTCAGTTGCAGACGCGCAGCGACGGACCGGTGGACATGCTCGTCGTCGACTATGACGCGCCAGGTAAGTTGCGGGCCTTCGCCCGTTTCGACGCCGAGCGCGTCGCCGAAATGTGCGAGGCGTCGCCGGCGGCGCTTTTTGGACGCGGACATCTCGGGCTCACGATCGAGCGCGAGGAAGACGCCGCGCGCTATCAGGGAGTCGTGCCTTTGGAAGGCGAAAGCCTCGCCGAGGCGGCGCATCTCTATTTCCAGCAATCGGAGCAGATTCCGTCTTTCGTCAGACTGGCTGTGGCGGAAAGCGTCACTCCGCAGGGCCGCAGCTGGCGCGCCGGCGGATTGCTCTTGCAATATTTGCCTTCTGGCGGCGCCCGCGCCCGCGATCTCCCTCCAGGCGACGCGCCTGACGGCGCACAAGAGCCTGCGAATATTGACGATGATGATCATTGGAGCGAGGGGCAGGCGCTCGCTGCGACTCTCGAAGACCACGAACTCGTCGATCCGGCGCTGTCGGGCGAGCGATTGCTTTATCGCCTGTTTCATGAGCGCGGCGTCAAAGTTTTCGCGGAACGGGCGCTGGAGGAATTCTGCCGCTGTTCGAACGAGCGCATCGACAAGCTTTTGAGAAGTTTCTCCCCGCAAGAGCGCGCCGACATGATCGGCGACGACGGCCGCATCGGCGTCACCTGCGAATTCTGCGGCACGCTGCGCAGCTTCGATCCCGCCGATTACAATTGATGGGAGGCCGGAGCAAAGACATGTCCGCCGACTTCATCTTCCCGCCGCCGCCCTGCCCGAGCGTCGCCGTCGCGCAGGATGCGCGGCGATTTCCCGTGCGGCGGATCTTCTGCATCGCGCTGAACTATGCCGCGCATGCCCGCGAAATGGGAAAAGAGCCGGTTAAGGACTCAAACGCCGAGCCGCCCGTGTTCTTCGCCAAGCCTGCGGACGCGGTCGTCGAGAGCGGCGCGACGATTCCCTATCCGACGCTGACCAACGATCTTCACCACGAGATCGAATTGGTGGCGGCGCTCGGCTGCGGCGGCGCCAATATTCCTGTCGAGCAGGCGCTCGATTGCGTCTTCGGCTATGCCGCCGGAATCGATCTCACGCGGCGCGATTTGCAAACGGCGGCGCGCAATGCCGGCCGGCCGTGGGACATGTCGAAGGGCTTCGATCATTCCGCGCCGATCGGCGCCATCCGCCCCGCCGCTGAAATTGGCCATCCGACGCGCGGGCGCATCGCGCTCTCCGTCAATGGCGTCCTTCGGCAGTCCGGCGATCTGAGCGATCTCATCTGGACCGTTCCCGAAATCATCGCCGCGCTGTCGCGCAATGTCGCGCTCGCGCCCGGCGATCTGATCTTCACCGGCACGCCCTCGGGGGTCGGACCGCTTATTGCAGGGGACCGCGCCGACGGCGAGGTCGAGCATGTCGGGTCTGTGACCGTAACCGTCGGAAAATAGGTCAGGTTGCGCCGAACAGGGAAACCCGGCTATTTGCAGGAGCGTGAAACGCCTTCGCGCGATCCATCGCAACCGTCGTTGCGCCTCCACTGAGCCGCCGGCGCGCGAGGCTGTGGACATGCCGGTCAATCTCGACCCCGAAGACTGGGACGAATTTCGCACCGAGAGCCATCGTGCGCTCGACATGATGCTCGACCATCTGCGCGATTTACGCAAACGCCCGGTCTGGACCGAGCCGAGCGCCGAGGCGCGGGCGCGCTTCAAGCGCGGCCTTCCCCAGGAAGGGCGCGACTTCTCCGCCGTGCTCGAGGCTTTCGACCGCTACATCAAGCCCTTCGCGACCGGCAACACCCATCCGATGTTCATGGGCTGGGCGCAGGGCGCCGGCACGCCGGCCGGCATGATCGCGGAAATGCTCGCCGCCGGCATGAATTCGAACTGCGGCGGACGCAATCACATCGCCATCGACGTCGAGCGCCAGATCGCCGCCTGGATGGCCGAGGCCTTCGGCTTTCCGCCGGACGCGAGCGGCATTTTCGTCACCGGCACGTCGATCGCCAACTTCCTTTGCCTGCTTGTCGCGCGCGATCAGGCCTATGGCGATAAGGATGTGCGGCTCAACGGCCTCTGCGCGCTGTCCGGCCAGCTCATCGCCTATGCGTCGCGGGAGGCGCATAATTGCGTCCGTCAGGCGATGGAGCTTGCCGGCCTTGGGGCAAGGCATCTGCGTCTCATTGCTTCAGACGAGCGACGGGCGATGAAAGTGGCCGATCTTCGCCACGCTATCGCCGCGGACCGTGCGGCCGGGTTCAAGCCGTTTTTGATCGTCGGCACGGCGGGAACGGTCGATACCGGCGCGATCGATAGGCTCGACCGGCTCGCGGATATCGCGCACAGCGAAGACATGTGGTTCCATGTCGACGGCGCCTTCGGCGCGCTGGCCGCGCTCTCCCCGACGCTGAAGCCCTTGGTCAAGGGGCTGGAGCGCGCCGACAGCATCGCCTTCGACTTTCATAAATGGCTGCAAGTCCCCTATGACGCAGGCTTCTTTCTGGTGCGCGACAGAGAGGCCCATAAGCGCGCTTTCGCCGCCAACGCCGCCTATTTGACGCGCGCGCCCCGCGGCCTCGCGGCGGGCGATGCCTGGCCCTGCGATCTCGGACCCGACCTGTCGCGCAGCTTTCGCGCGCTCAAAGCCTGGTTCACCATCGAAACCTTCGGGGCCAGGCGTCTCGGCGAATGTATCGAGCAGACGTGCCGCATGGCGAAGCGGCTTGAAGCGTGGATCGCGCGATCGGACGCTTTCATCCTGCGCGCGCCGGTGACGCTCAACATCGTCTGTTTCGGCGTCAAGGATGACGACGATGGTTCGCTCGCCCGCGAAATCGTGATGGAGCTGCATGAGCGCGGCGAGGCGGCGCCGTCGCTGACCATCCTTGATGGGGTTCCGGCGATCCGCGCCGCGATCATCAATCATCGAACCGAGGAGCGCGACATCGACGCCTTCACCGAATTTCTCGAGGCGGCGCTGAGGCGCGCCCGCAAGGAGCCGCATGATTTCGGCGCGCTCGTCGAGCCGCATGGGCCTGGAAAGACCCGGCTGTCGGAAGATTGACGCCGCGCTATCGTAAGCCTGTCATATATCGTCGGGCTCTGTTCTGACGACTTTCGTGAGCGCCGCCATGACCTTGAACCGCATCGCAAGAGCGCCGCCCGCCGACATTCCGGGATGTCTGTGGATCATGCGGTTTAACGGCGCCGGCGAAGCCGAGCCGGGAACCGCCGATGATCTCGATGCGCTCGGCGCGCCGCGCGAAGGGTTCCTGTGGCTGCACATGGATCTCGCCGACGTGCGCACGCGCCCGCTGCTCGCGCGCATTGGGGCGTTGTCAGAAGACGCGCGTGATTTGCTGTGTGATCCCGTCGACCACCAGCATCTCGAATATTCGGATGGAATCGTCAGCGGCGCGCTGCTCGATTACGAACGCGATCTTGGCGGACCGACATCGCGCGCCGACTATGTCCGCTTCGCCTCCGGCGCGAGCTTCTTTGTCAGCGCGCGGCGGCTGCCGATGGACAGCGTCGAGGCGACCCGCATCGCCATCGATCGCGGCGCGCGCCTGACCTCGCCGATCAATCTCTTCGAAATGCTGACCCATGCGCTGATCGACGGGCTGGCGCGCAAAGCCGCGGAGCTCAGCGCCGCCTTCGATCGCGTCGAAGACCGCATCATCGATCAGCGCGGGCGTCAGGCGCGGCCGGCGCTCAGCCTCGCGCGGCGAGACGCGGTGCGCCTGGCGCGCCAGATCAGCGGCCTGTCGACGACGGTGGCGCGGCTCGAGACCATCGAGGAGGAGATCGGCGAGCAGCGGGACGACGATTTGCGCGAGGCGGCGGCGCGGCTCATTCAACACGCCAGCGCGTTGACTCAGGACGTGACCAGCCTTCAGGAGCGCGCCCGTCTGCTGCAGGACGAACTCAACGCGCTTCTCAGCCTGGAGACCAACGATCGGCTCTATGTGCTGACCCTGACGACGATGCTGCTGCTGCCAGCGACCTTCGTCACCGGCTTTTTCGGCATGAACACCAAGAATCTGCTGTTCTCGGAAGACGATAACGGCACGCTCTATGCGACCATTCTTTGCGTGCTCGCCTCGGCGACGGCGCTTTTTCTGATGCGCCGCTGGGGCCTCGCCGGCGCGCCCGAGGGCGACGAGCCGCGCCCGCCTACATCAGCGCGCCACGATCGGCCGGCGGACCGGAGTTTTTGAGGTTAGCTTCGTAGTTGGTTTTACTGCGCGCCTGCAGCGGAAAGGTTGCGTCCGTCCCGTAGAGTATAGATGCGGCGTTCAGTCTGGAGGCGCCTCGCCTGCTTCTGCGGCGTCGTCAGCCTGTACCTCTTTGAGCGCATGTTTCCCTTCGTGGAAGGTGACAATACTATCCGGGAGACCGATTAGGACCAACGGACAAGGGTTTCCGACTCCACGACGCACGCGATCTTCGAGCTTTCGCCAATGGGTGGTCGCCTCGCCAAATTTATCCGCCACAAATTTGGTTGTGAACGCCTCGCGAAAAGATAGAGGCGCTTTTGCTCGAGTGGTGTGTCTAAGGATTGCGGCTCGTTGCTTGCTGGTGGGATCGTAGCCCCATTCCCCCAAGCTGTCGAAATTATCGATGTGATGCTCGTCTATAAATCTGCGCACCAAATTCCGCATATTTTGGTGAAGTGATTTTCCTCTCGTCACAATGATACCAATGGATATCGCGCCATCTGCATGCAGGCGCTTGTAGTTTTCCAGGTCACGATCGTAAAATGGATCTTTGTTATTCCATTCAATTTCCAGAGCAACTCGAGATCCGTTTTCAAACGTACGAACGTGATCTACCTCGTGCGACTGGCTCTCTTTCGGAATCCCGTTAATGCGTTTCTCGACAATAAATGTCGTCTTCACCCAACCCTTGTCCGTCAGCGCCCTTCGCAGGCGCTGTGTTCCTTTGGCCTCTCCTCCTCCTCCAGCAATAATTTCCTCGATTGGGATCGTCGTTTCTGAGAGCGCGGCTTCCAATTCGACAAGAGCCTCAGGAAAATCCACGCTCAAGATGGTGACCTGCCCCTGAACTTTCATCCAGTAGCAAGTTGAGTCCCGGCGTTTGATACGCCCGAGGGCGCGGATGTAGCAACAGGCGATCGGCGGAGCTGGTCGGGGTTGCGCAGCCGATCGCCTGTTGCG
>VGEB01000021.1 GCA_016869435.1 Alphaproteobacteria bacterium
ACAAGGACCTGATGGCCTTTCTGAAATCCTTGTGAAGGAGAAAATTATGTTGCGGCGAATCCGGTACAGCCAATGGAAAAAGGCGCTATCGGGAACGCCGCAACATAACTAGCAACGCAACATAATCGGCCCAGCGTCCCTCGATGGCAAGATAGACGGTCGCCGGTATCCAGACGACGAATGTTCCCAGCACTGGAACGATCGACAGCAGCCCCATGATCAGCGACCAGAAGGCGGGCGCGGGAAACCCGAGCCACCAGAACATGAAGCCGCCCAGCGCGCCCTGAAGCGCGGCGACGACAAGCGTGCCATATATGATGGCGTAGATTGTGTCATGCGCGCGCTGGACGAGCCGGTCCGTTTCGGCCTCCGAGAAGGGCGACAGGCGCCTTAAGAGGTCGAGCCCCGCGGCGCGGTCGCGAAGGAAGAAGAACAGCAGATAGAAGGCAAGCGCGATCGTCAGAACCTGGCCTGTCGACTGTCGGACGACAGTCGCGCCAGCGTTGGCGAGAGTCGAGGCCAGTTGCTGCAGAGCAGCGGGCAGATCGATCTGCGCGCCGATCAATTCGTAAAGGCGTTGCAGCCAGGGATGTTCGGCAAGGAATTTTGGCCAGTCGCCTTTAGCGATTTCCCCCTGAATATAGAAAGCGCCGAGGATCGCCTCATTGATCAAGCGTTGCGATACGAGCAGAAGCGGCGCGACGACGATCAGGGCGACGATCAGGACGGACAGCGTCGCCGCGATCGAAGGACGCAACCAACGTTCGATGAAGCTCTGCGCTCGTGAAAAGACCACCGCCATGACGACCGCCCATGTCAAGGCGGAGAGAAAGGGAGCCGCGATCCAGAAGGTAAGCGCGATGAAGACGAGGGTGATAACGAGCCGCGCCAGAAAGGATATGTCGACGTCAAGCCGCAGCCGCTGCGCGCCAGTTGACTTGGCGTCTGTTCCCTCAGACATCGCAAGCTCCCTCAATCCGAGGCGATAGTCGGGTCGCTTGGGCCAATTGGCAAGCTCAAGGAAAGCGCGCCGGCCAGCGCGCCTTATGACTCAGACGACGTTTTCAACTTCGCGATCGCGATGGATACCGAGACCGCGATGCAGAGCAGACGCGCGAACATGGCGATAACCTCCATAGGGAGAGATATTCACTCCAAATCCATCACGCCATATTCTCGCGCAGAATTCCGTGCGCACGCGCAATTCGCGGGAGGACTGTGGGGATGGGCGGCGCGTCTCACTAAAAACTTTAAAAGACGCAGGACTCCGGCGTCCTTCTTGACGAGCGCGGGCGAAGGCCGCGCCCAAAAAAGTCGGGCGGCCTTCGAAGGCCGCCCGAAATGGCTTTATTCTCCGCCGCCCGCCGCGGCGGCTTCGCGCTCGGCCTTTTCCTTGGCCTCGAGGTCTTCGCCGGTCTCCTGATCGACGACGCGCATCGAGAGGCGCACCTTGCCGCGGTCGTCGAAGCCGAGAAGTTTGACCTTCACGCGATCGCCTTCCTTCACGACGTCGGTCGTCTTGTTCACGCGCTGCTTGGAGAGCTGCGAAATGTGGACGAGGCCGTCCTTGGCGCCGAAGAAATTGACGAAGGCGCCGAAGTCGGCGGTCTTCACCACGGTGCCCTCATAGATCATGCCGACCTCCGGATCGGAGGCGATCGATTTGATCCAGTTGATCGCGGCCTTGATCGAATTGCCGTCGGCGGAGGCGACCTTCACCGTGCCGTCGTCCTCGATGTTGATCTTGGCGCCGGTCTTCTCGACGATCTCGCGAATGACCTTGCCGCCCGAGCCGATCACGTCGCGGATCTTGTCGGTGGGGATTTTCATCGTCTCGATGCGCGGCGCGAATTCGCCGAGCTCGGCGCGCGAACTCGCGATCGCCTTCGCCATTTCGCCGAGAATGTGCAGGCGGCCGTCCTTCGCCTGCGCGAGCGCGACCTTCATGATCTCTTCGGTGATGCCGGCGATCTTGATGTCCATCTGCAGCGACGTCACGCCATTGGACGTGCCCGCCACTTTGAAGTCCATGTCGCCGAGATGATCTTCGTCGCCGAGAATGTCGGAGAGCACGGCGAAACGCTTGCCTTCGAGGATGAGGCCCATGGCGATGCCGGCGGTCGGCGCCTTGATCGGCACGCCGGCGTCCATCAGCGCCAGCGAAGTTCCGCAGACCGTCGCCATCGAGGAGGAGCCATTGGACTCGGTGATCTCGGAGACGACGCGCAGCGTGTAGGGAAACTCCGCGGCGGCCGGCAGCATCGGGCGGATGGCGCGCCAGGCGAGCTTGCCATGGCCGATTTCGCGACGGCCGGGCGAACCCATGCGGCCGGTCTCGCCGACGCTATAGGGCGGGAAGTTATAGTGGAGGAGGAAGCGCTCCTTATAAGTGCCTTCGAGCGAATCGACATATTGTTCGTCTTCGCCGGTGCCCAGCGTCGCGACGACGAGCGCCTGAGTCTCGCCGCGGGTGAACAGCGCCGAGCCATGGGTGCGCGGGAGAACGCCGACTTCGGCGACGATCGGGCGCACGGTTTTCACGTCGCGGCCGTCGATGCGCAGGCCGGTGTCGAGAATGTTGTTGCGAACGACCTTGGCCTGAAGCGCCTTGAAGACTTCGCCAACCTGTTCCTTGCTGAACTTCGGCTCGGCGCCTTCGGGGAAGAGCGCGGCCGTGACCTTCGCCTTGACTGCGTCAACGGCGGCGTAGCGCTCCTGCTTGACGGTGTGCTTATAAGCTTCGCGCAGTTCGGCTTCCGCGATCTGGGCGACGGCGTTGGCGACATCGGTCGTGTCGGCGAGGACGAGATCGCGCGGGTCTTTGGCGGCGCGTTCGGCAAGCCGGATGATCGCGTCGATCACAGCCTGGAAGCCACGATGACCGGTCATCACCGCGTCGAGCATCGTCTCTTCGGAGAGTTCCTTGGCTTCCGACTCGACCATCAGCACGGCGTCCTGGGTGCCGGCGACGACGAGGTCGAGCGTCGAGGTCTTCATTTCCTCGATTGTCGGATTGAGCTTCAACTGGCCGTTGATGCAGCCGACGCGCGCGCCGCCGACGGGTCCCATGAACGGCACGCCCGAAAGGGTGAGCGCCGCCGAGGCCGCGACCATGGCGAGGATGTCGGGATCGTTTTCGAGATCGTGAGACAGCACCGTCACGATCACCTGGGTGTCGTTTCGATAGCCGTCGGGAAAGAGCGGGCGGATCGGGCGGTCGATCAGGCGGGAGATCAGCGTCTCGCGCTCGGAGGGACGGCCCTCGCGCTTGAAATAGCCGCCGGGAATGCGGCCCGCGGCGAAGGCTTTTTCCTGATAGTTGACGGTGAGCGGGAAAAAGTCCTGGCCGGGCTTCGGCGCCTTGGCGGAAACGACGGTCGCGAGCACCGTCGTTTCGCCCCAACTCGCCATCACGGCCCCGTCGGCCTGACGGGCGACCTTGCCGGTCTCGAGCACGAGCTTGCGCCCGGCCCAATCGATTTCTTCGCGGTGGATATGGAACATGCTGGTCTTTCTCTGATGAACCTGCGGTTCGTCATGAGCAAGACGGCGGGAAGCTGCGGCAGCGATGTTCTTTAAAGCGTCGACGCAGCGTCCGGCGATCCTGCCATGACTTTACGCTTTGGTCGTGGCGAGCGTCCCTTTGACGCTCTCGTAAATCGCGAAGCGGCGCATCGGCGCGCCGCTTTCGCTTAAGCTAGCGGTTAGCGGCGGATGCCGAGTCGCTCGATGAGGCTCTTGTAGCGCGGCTCGTCCCGCACCTTGACATAGTCGAGGAGCTGGCGGCGCTGGGAGACGAGCTTCAAAAGTCCGCGACGCGAATGATTGTCCTTCGCATGGGTCTTGAAGTGTTCGGTCAGATTGGCGATCCGCTCGGTGAGAATCGCGACCTGCACTTCGGGCGAGCCCGTGTCGTTCGTCTTGGTGGAATATTCCTTGATGAGCGCCTGCTTGCGCTCCGCCGTGATCGACATCGGATGTCCTTGTTTTTGAGGGTGATCCGCGTTCCGCGGCCAGGGCCGGGATGTCGTCCAGCAGGGTCGCGCAAAAACGGAGCCGCCCCGGCGGACCGGGGCGTGCGGGGGCCTTATAGCAGAAATGCAGGAGATGGATAGGGGGCTTAGGCCTTCTCCAGCGCCTTCAGTCGTTGCCCCAGCTTGTTGATCTCCGCTTCAGCGCGGACAAGCTCGGTCACGTCATATTGAACGCCAAGATAGTAGATCACCGCGCCGCGGCTATCGAGCAGCGGCGTGATATTGAGCTTATTGAAGAACAAATCGCCGTTTTTCCGATAATTGCGCAGCGTCACTTCAATGTGTTCGTGCTTGCGGATGGCCTCCCGCAGGGGAGCGAGCCCTTCCTGATCCCGGTCGTCGCGCTGCAGGAAGCGGCAATTGCGGCCAATGATCTCCTCCTGGCCATAGCCGGTCATGTTTTCGAAGGCTTTGTTCGCGTAGACGATCGGCGCGTCGCTTTGATCCGGATCCGCCAGCGTGACGCCATTGACGCATGAATCGAGAATCTGCGTCAAAATCTTGGGGATGATTCCGCCATCTTTCTGAACAACGAACATTTTTTCTGACCTCAGTTTGATGGCGACGCGCCTGCGGTTTCGCTTGAACTTGCGCCGCCTTCGATCAGCGCGCGAATATTCTCGACGATCTGCTCGGCGCCGTCCTGCAATGCGGCGCGAATCAATTTCACGAAAGGTCGCATCGATAATTCGATCTCGCGGAGCTCGAAGGTGAAAATCAGCAGGGTTTCATGCGACTCGCATTCGAATTCGTAGGCGGACGAGAAGGGTTCAGAAATTCCTTCCAATGCGAGAAGGCGCGGAGGTTCGATGGCCGTGATTTCAAATGTGCTCTCGCTGCGGATGCCTCGCTCCATGGTGACTTGACGCGCCGTCATGCCGACGCGGAACGGCGCGCTTTCAAGGGGCTCCAGCTCCACGACTTGCGGAGACCATCGCTGGTAATTCGTAAAAAAATCACGGGCGACAAAGTTGAAAACACAATCCCGCGGCCGTGAAATCGCGGTTCTGGCGACGCCGGCGACGGGCGCCGGACGAGGTGCGCTCAATCGTGGCAGATTTACGTTAAGTCCCAACATGCGACGACCTTGCTGGCGATGGCTCTCAGACGAACTAGGCGTTTTCAAGCAAGTGACAAGGGCGATCCAGGCGACAGCGTCTGCGCCGTCGAAAAACGGCTGCAACTTGGCGAACATTGACCGTCTTCAGTGGTTCGGGGCGCCCATCTAATGGATCGAGCTGCGCGTCGCGCGGCTGAAAGGACCTAATCCAAACCAGCGAGTTGGCGATGACCCCTGCGCCACATGCCGAGAACCTGTTGCTTGTCGCGGTGTTCTGTCTTTTCGCGACCCTCCTCGTCCTGGAGAAATTCCGTCCTTACAAGAAGTTCGCGGGCGCCGGGCTGAAGGCGTCATTCTCCACGAACACCTCTGCTTTCCTGATCAACAATGTCATCATGAACCTCTTGTCAGTTTCGAGCCTGCTCGTCGTGGCGTCGAATTATTCGAGCTATGGCCTGCTCTCGAGCCTGCCCGACGCGCCGTTGAAATGGATCGCAAGCTTCGTTTTGTTCGATCTGGCGGTGTATGCGTGGCATTATCTGGGGCACAAGTCGGAAGCGCTTTGGCTGTTTCACAAGATCCACCACAGCGACAAGAGCTTTCACGTCACGACGGGGCTGCGCTTTCACGTCTTCGATCAGTTGCTAGAAGTCCTCGTGAAATGCGTCTGCGCCATCGTCATCGGCGCGCCCGCATATGTTGTGGTTTTGTGCGAGCTTGCGCGCATGTTCTTCGTGCTCTTTCACCATGCCAACATCGCGATTCCTGGAGAGAAAATCCTCTCCTATTTCATCATCACGCCGTCTCTGCATCGAGCCCATCACTCAACATTGCGCAGCGAGCACGATAGCAATTATGGAATCGTACTCGCGATCTGGGATATTATCTTTGGCACGCGAAAGGTTCTGACGCCGAACTCCATCGGCCTTGAACTGATCGAGGCGGAAAACTTCCTGCAGCTCTTTAGTTTGGCCTTTCTCACCGAGCGGCGGCTCGCGCGCGTCGTGCATCTTGTTCCTCGAAAACCGCACCCTTAGCCGTGTGCGCCCGGGCAAAGCCGCGCGGTTGGAGAGGATCATTGTTCCGCCGGTCGACGCTTTGATTGCATCCGCTGACTCTAATGAGCTGCATCTCCAAATCGTCCTGGGCAATATTACGTCAGGCGACGATTATTCAGCCCGAGCCTCGAGCCTTAGGCGCCCTTATCCGGCCGGAGCATCTGGGCGTCGCCGCGCAGCATGCGGGTGATGAAGGCGCGCGCCGCCGGCTTCTCGTTCTCCGAGGTCAGTCCCGACAGCAGGCCGAGCGCGCCGCCGATGGTGACGCCGACAAGCGCGCACAGCGCATAGATTTCGATGCGGTCGGGGGCCTCGGCCGTCGCCAATGCGCCGAAAAGCCCGACGGCGCCGCCGCAGAGCGCGAAGAGCGCCTCGCGATCGCCCGCGCGGGGCCAGAAGGCGAGAGCAAGAGACGGGGCGAGGCAGGCGGCGGACACGGCGAGCGCCGCGGCGACCAGCGCGCCGGGCGTGAAGACGCCGGCGACGGCGGCGACGTAAGCGAGCGTCGACACGATCACGAGCGTGATGCGATTGACGGCGAGACGCCGGCTCGTCAGGTCGATCTCCCCGCGCAGCCGATACAGCGCGTCATGGCCGAATGCCGTCCCGCAGGCTTGCAGGCTCGCCGTGGCGAGCGCGAGCCCGAGCGCCACCAGCGCCGAGGCGAGAAGGCCGGTCGACGCCGCGCCGAGCTCGGCCGCCTGGGGCAGGAAGCCGAGCAGAAAGTCCCCGTCGATCGGGCGGATATCCGCTGCGGCGAGCGGCGCGCCGGGGGCGTATCCTCTCGCGGCGCAGGCGCGCTGCGCCTCGGAGGGCCCGCGCGCCGAATAGCCGCAAATGCTGATCAACCCGCGCTCGCTCGCCTGATAGACTGCTTGCGGCAAACGCTCCGGCGGCTGCCCCGCGGTCGCGCGGGCGAGCGAAAGCGCCGAGGCGCCGATCGCCGCCGCCGCCAGCAGCGCGATGACGACGCCCCAGAAGAGGGCGGCGACGCCGGCGCGGCGCGCGCTTCGCTTGTCGGCCGTCGTCACCGAGGCAGCGAGCACGGGGGCGAGCGTCGCCAGCCCGAGCGCCGTCGCCAAAGTGGTGGCGAGCTCGATGGGAACGCCAAGCTGGCCCGGCGTGACTCTCCAGTCCGCCAGCAGATTCGACGCCTGCGTCCAGGCGTCGCCGCCGAAGATCAGGCCGGCCGGTAGAGCGTCGCGGACGCTGAGCGCCGCGATCGGCCAGCCGAAGGCCAGCGTCGCCACGCCGGCGGCGGCGGCCGCCGCCCACATGACCCCGGACAGCCCGCCCGGACCGGCGATGATAAGGCTCGTCGCGGCGACGAGGAACGCCGCGAAAGCCCGATTGGCGCCGGTGAGTTCGACCAGCGCATTGACCGCGATCAGGCCGCCGGCGGCGGCGAGCAAAGTCGAGGACAGCGCCACCGCGCCGATGAAGCCGACTCGTGTCGCGGCGCTCTGGAATCGCGCGCAGAGCAGCTCGGAAATCGAAAAAACCCCGGTCTTGCGCAGCAGCGGCCCCAGATAGAGTCCCGCCACGGCGAGCCCGACGAAGACGCCGGCGATCACGCCCGTCGACCAGCTGCTTCCAGCGAGCCGCGCGCCGAAGGGCAGCATCAGCGCGACCACGATCGCGGCATTGGCGAAGCCGGCATAGGCGGCGGGCAGCGCGCGGCCGGCGGTGTAATAGACCGACACCCGCATCGAATGCAGCAGGAAGCCGAGCGTCGCGAGACCAAGAATGGTGAAATACGGCGGCGCGGCGCCGACGAAACGCTCCGGCGCGCCCACGCGATCGAGCAGCGCCGCAAAAGCGTAAGCCAAGAGGAAGCTTGCGGCCGTGAAGGCGATTTTGGCGTCGAGATTGGCTCGATCGAGCAGCGCCTGCTCGCTGGACCTATCGCTCATTCATAGCCTCGCGCAAATCAAAAGCGGGCAAACTCTAAACGAGGAGGTTTCGCGGGCCAAGATGGGGCGTTAAGCAATCGAATTCGCATAAGACATGATGTAGCGGCTCATTTTTTCTCTTAAGTCGCCAAAAGCCATGACCATCCGGTTGTAGCCGATCGCGGCCGGGATGGCGGCGGCGAGCCCATAGGCGGTCGCGGCCAAGGCGTCGGCGATGCCGGGCGCGACGACGGCAAGACTCGTGTCCTGGGTCTGGGCGATTCCTGAAAAGCTCGACATGATGCCCCAGACGGTGCCGAAGAGGCCGACGAACGGGCCTGCCGAAGCGACGATGGCGAGAACGGGAAGCCCGCCTTCGGCCTCGAGCATGAATTCTCCTGCAGCCCGGCTCATCTGCTGGAGCACGCGTTCGCGCTTCTGGCGACTCGTCTCGTTGGGCAATTCGGTCTGCGACGCTTCCCGCGCCGCGTCGGCGATCGGCCAAAGAACGCCGATATCGCCGCCTCTCCGCGCGCGATCCAGCGCTTTCGATAGCCGCACCAGCACAAAGACGCCGTCGATAAGGAGCACCCAGGTCCAAACCGCTGCGGCGAGAAGCAGCGCCATCACCACTTTGCTTACTGGTCCGGCGTAGATAAACATGCCGAGCGGCGACATGGGCGCGAGATTCATCGGAACGCTCTCCTGCGTGTGCGGCGCTAATTCTATTGAAAGGTGATTCCCTGTCTCGCGTATACCGGCCGGCAACTGCTCGGGCCGCGCGAAGACGCGACGATGCGCCGCGCCAGCGCCGCATGCGCGGCGCTTCCGCCAGAGACCGAGATGCCAGAGATGCCGCCGCCAGAGTTCACATAGAACGTGACGTTGACCGTCGCCGGTCCAAGACTCGTGGTGGCAGGCGTATGTCCGCGAATTGAAGCGTAGATTTGAGCGAGGCAGGTCGTCTGCGAACCGCCGGAACCGTCGCCGCTGCCACCCGGCAGTCCAAAGCGGCCGGCTACCCGCGCGGTGCCGGACCCTTGGCCGGTTCCTCCGGGAAGGCCATAGCGGCGATCGCTCTCGCCCGCCCGACGACCACTGCTTGCGGCTTGTCGTTGCTCGCGAACTTTCTGTTCAACTTTCTTGGGTTTCTCGGGCTTTTCTTTTTTTTCTACTTTTTTTGCGATCTTCTTCTCCGGCGCTGGAACCGCTTCAGGCTCCATAATAAGCGGCGGAGGCGGCTCCTCGGACATCAATTCCTCCAGCTCCTCCTCAGGAAGAGCCGCCGTTTCGATCGGCGGCGCTTCGTCAAGCGAATCGCCCTCTGGCGCCGGATCGCCGGCCTCGAGAGAAACCCCTTCGGGAATGAGCTCCGCGTTTATGCCGCCGAGGTCCACGACGTCCTGTGGCCAGTAAATCCCTGATGCGAAGTAGGCGAGCATTACCGCGATGACCGAAACGGCGGAGACGGGATGCAGCCAACGAGGCCTGAGCGGCGGGCGTTCTTGCGCGCTGCTCTGCCTACTCACAGAAATCTTATCCACTTGCGAAGCGCTCCGCCGATGCGCCATTTATGATCTGCATCATACGCTCGAAGCTTGGCGCTTCAAGCTGCGGCGAAGGGGTGCGGCTTTGTGCGGCGCCGGGATGGCGCCGCGCCGCCGTATCTGATCGACATGCGGCCCCCTATGGCCGATAAGGCCGCCATGACCGCCAGTCCGAAACCGCAGACGCCGGCCGCCGCGTCCGGCGTCTCCACCGCCGTCGTCGCCGAGGACGAGGCGGGGATGCGGATCGATCGCTGGTTCAAGCGTCGCTATCCAACGCTCGCTCTGTCGCATCTCGCCAAAATCTGCCGAAAGGGCGAGGTGCGCGTCGACGGCAAGAGGGTTGAAACCTCGACGCGGCTCGAAGAGGGCCAGAAGGTTCGTGTGCCGCCCTTGAGGATCGAGGCGCCGGCCCCCGCAGTTCGGCCCGCGCGGCCAGGCGACGCGCAAGCCCTGCAGGCGATGACTCTTTTCGAGGACAAGGATGTCCTCGTGCTCAACAAACCATACGGCCTCGCGACGCAGGGTGGTTCAGGTCAAACCCGCCACATCGACGGCATGCTGGAATCGCTCGCTAAGGGCGATACGCGGCCGGTGCTGGTGCATCGCCTCGACCGCGACACGTCAGGCGTGCTGCTCGTCGCCAAAAACCGGAGGATGGCCGCCGAACTTGGCGAGATTTTTCGTTCGCGGCAGGCCAAGAAAATCTATTGGGCGCTTGTCGAAGGCGTGCCAAAGCCAGCGCAGGGTCGCATCTCGCTTTATCTCGCGAAAGGCGCCGGCATGGAAAAATCGAGGGGCGGCGCGAGGGAGCTTGAGAAAATGCGCGTCGCCAAGCATGGCGAGTCCGACGCCCAGCATTCCCTGACCTATTACGCCATCGTCGACAAGGTGGCGCCGCGTTGCGCCTGGCTGTCGATGAAGCCGCTGACTGGCCGCACGCATCAGCTTCGCGCGCATGCGGAGGCGATCGGCCACCCGATTTTTGGCGATCCCAAATATGGCCATCGCCCCGACGACGAGGTCCGCAGGCGCGATCCGCTGCGGGCGATGCCGGAGGGACTCGAGCGCAAGCTGCATCTGCTCGCGCGGCGGCTGATCTTGCCGCATCCCAAAGGCGGCGTGATCGACGTGACCGCGCCGCTGCCCGACCATATGGAAAAAAGCTGGGAGCTTTTCGGCTTCGACGTGAAGCGCCCCGACCCGATCGAGGACGCGCCGGACGCGTGAGGCGCCTTCGCTCGCGACAGGCTCGCCGCCACGCTCGCGGCGGCCGAGGGCGTCATGTTCGTTGAACAGCCGCAGGAGGCGCGGGGCGCACTGCGTGCGCTGTGCGGCATGATGCGGGGGATTACTTTTTATCGCCCTCTATGGGTCCAAAGGGTGCAATTGGCGGATTGGAGTATGGTCCTCGATAGGGTTGCTCCGTAGTTGGAGGCGCACGATCTTCGCGCACCTCCACGCTGTATAGGCGTTTATCCGGATCAATCGGGACAACTCCGTATGACTCGTTGAGGTCCTCGACGGCGACGCCCAACTGGGCTGCCGCCTCCGCTAGGGTAGGCGGCCCGTTGGAGCTCGTAACGGTCATTAACGCCATATCGCGTTCCTTTGGCGAAGCCGTTCAGGAAACTCGCTCTTCCGCGCGTTCGCTTACTGCGGCGACGCCGAAGCTTGTCGCTGCCGCCGCGGGATCGATGATTCCAAAGCCATAATCCGAGTTCCACCCGCGCTGACCCGCGAGAGCCGCGCGCGCGCTTTGCCTCAGAGTCTGGATCATGACGCTCGGCGCGACGCTGCTCAACGCCGCTTTGGTTCGCAACGCCGCCACACAGCCTGCCGCCACCGGGCAAGCTGCGGACGTGCCACTGTCGGGGGAGCCCACGCCAAACGCCTCTGATCCTTTGAAATGCGTGTAGGCGGTGACATCCGGCTTTTCCTGATACATGCCCGGAATAGACGGACCTTGCGATGAATAGCCGACCCGCTTGTCGGTCGTATCGCAACCAGCGATCGTCAGTACTTCGCTATGGGCGCTCGCGCCCATGATTGTATGTCTCGTTCGGCCCTGACAGCGGCCATCCGCGCAATCCGTTCCGCAGTTGCCTGCTGCGAAAACAATGTCGGCGCCCGCGCGCGCCAGCGTCGAAACGACGACATTGAAGGGATGGTTCGGATTGTCGAGAAAGCGGCCAGGATGACCGGCCGGAAAATCCCAACTCGGGTGAAAAATGCCCCAGCTGTTCGTCGAAACGAGCGCTTTATATTTGCGCGCGCCAGTCGGCGAGAAGGCGACGCCCCAATTGACCAGCAGTTGAGCGAAACCCATCAGAGCGACGCTCAAGAAGCCGCCCATGACGCTGCCGCCAGGCGCGCTTCCTCGCAGAATGGGAAAGTCGAGCAATGTCGCCTTTGGCGCCGCGATGAGTGCGTCAAACGCGCACATTGTGCCATGTCCGACCGGGTGTGCGCCGGGCGCCGTCGGCACGCCCGGAGCCGACCAGGAATTTGCGGCGTCGAATTTCGGCGCAAAACCAAGCTTGGCTGTCAGATGAGGAAGGTTGATGCCCGTATCCATCACCGCGATCGCGACGCCATCGCCGCTTAATCCCTGGGCCGCGAGCGCAGCAACGTTCAGTTTGGCCGCAACGGCCGCAGCGTCCCCAACTGGAGGCGCGCCGCCGCAGGTGATGAAGGGTTCGATCCTCGGATCGGCGAAGAGCGGATTTCCGTCGGCCGTCGTTGGAATCGCTTCCGGGCTTTCGGCGTCGAGAAAACCGCGGACCGCGAAAGACTCTGAGCGCTCGGGCGCGAACGATTCGAGCGCCGGCTTGGCGGCGGCGCCTCCGAGCGGCACAGCCACAAAATTGGAATCCAGGGTAATGCCGCTTGGCGCGCGCGCCCGCGACAAGTCAGTCGGCGCCTTGCCTTCGAGGCCGGCGGCCGCCGATTCTTGCAATGGCTCCTGCTTGGGAAGAACGACAATGACGGGAATACGCATCATAAGGCTCCTTCAAATGAGAAAAAAAAATCGATTGGCTTCGACAACCGTCGCGAATGAAGGCCAAAATGAAAAAACGCGCGTCGTCGAGCAATCGGCTATATAACGTTTGGCGCGATCACCGGTTCCAGACGAAAGGCGCCGGCAGGGAAAAATCGAAGGGCGGCGCGAGGGAGCTTGAGAAAATGCGCGTCGTCGCCAAGCATGGCGAGTCCGACGCCCAGCATTCCCTGACCTATTACGCCATCGTCACAAGGTCGCGCCGCGTCGCGCCTGGCTGTCGATGACGCCGCTGACCGGCCGCACGCATGCGTGAGGCGCCTCTTGGAGCGCGTCAGGCGCTTCGGGCCTCATGCAAGGACTGATGATGTCTAAGGAGCCGACCGGCATCGACGCCGATTTCTTCGTCCCCGACGCCGAGCGCGACCCGGTGAAGGCCGCGCGCGACCCGGCGCGGGCCCTTCCGAAGCGCTTCTACAAAGAGGCGGTCGCCGCGCCGACGGAAGGCGGATACGGGATTTTCCTCGACGGCCGGCGGGTCAATACGCCGGCGAAGCGTCCGCTGGTCACGCCTTCGCGCGCGCTCGCCGAAGCGCTCGCCGGCGAGTGGGGGGGCCAGGGCGAGACGATCGATCCAGCGACGATGCCCCTGACGAAGCTCGTGAACACAGCGCTCGACGGGGTTGAGGCGCAAATGGCCGAAGTCGAAGCCGAGGTCGCCAAATATGCTGCTTCGGACCTCGTCTGTTACCGCGCTGGCGAGCCGGAAAGTTTGGCCGCGGCGCAATCCGCAGCGTGGGATCCGCTCGTCGCCTTCGCCCGCGACAGGCTCGGCGCCAAGCTCGCGCTGGCCGAAGGCGTCATGTTCGTTGAGCAGCCGCAGGAGGCGCGGGGCGCTATCGCCTGCGCCCTGCGCGCATATGTGGGCGAGGACGCCGGCGCGCCGTTCAGGCTCGCGGCTCTGCATGTGATGACCACGCTCACCGGTTCGGCGGTCATTGCTCTCGCGACGGCGCTGGGTGAACTGGACGCGGCCAGGGCCTGGGACGCCGCCAATGTTGACGAAGACTGGCAGATGCGCGCCTGGGGCGCGGACGCCGAAGCCATGGCTCGGCGGGCCGCGCGCTATCGCGAGTTGGACGCCGCCGCGACTGTGTCGCGACTTTCGACGCCGGAGTGAGGGACCCGCCCGAATTTCAGGCGCCTTCGTTCAAGGCTGCGGCCAAATTGCCTGCCGGGCGCTTCCTCTCTTGCTTTGCACAATGGCCTTTGTTACGGAACGCGCGGCCTGGAGTCGTTCTAAGGAAAACAGCCAAGGAAACGCTCCCGCGACCGGCCCTTGCCCCGCCGAAGTCGGACAAGACTCGATGCCCCTGCTGCTCGAACAATATCTGCCGCTGGTGATTTTCATCGCGCTTTCGGCGGTGATCGCCGGCGCCCTGCTCGTCGCGCCCTTCCTGCTGGCCTTCAAGGCGCCGGACCCCGAAAAAATGTCCGCCTATGAGTGCGGCTTCAACCCGTTCAATGACGCACGCATGAAATTCGACGTGCGCTTCTATCTCGTGTCTCTCCTTTTCATCGTCTTCGATCTCGAAGTGGCGTTTCTCTTTCCCTGGGCGGTGGCCTTCAAGGAAGCGGGCGCCTTCGGCTTCTGGTCGATGATGGTCTTCCTTGGCGTGCTCACCGTCGGCTTCGTCTACGAGTGGCGCAAGGGAGCTCTGGAATGGGATTGATCGAGAAGGAAGCCGCGCGCCAGACCCTGGTCGCGCCGCAGCCCAAAGGGCTGATCGATCCGCGCACCGGCAAGCCGGTCGGCTCGGACGACCCGTTCTTTCTACATCTCAACGACGAACTCGCGGACAAGGGGTTTTTCGTCACCGCGACCGACGACGTGATCAACTGGGCGCGCACCGGCTCGCTGATGTGGATGACCTTCGGCCTCGCCTGCTGCGCCGTCGAGATGATCCAGGCGGCGATGCCGCGCTATGATCTGGAGCGCTTCGGCTTCGCGCCGCGCGCCAGCCCGCGCCAGTCGGACTGCATCATCATCGCCGGCACGCTGACGAACAAGATGGCGCCTGCGCTGCGCAAGGTATACGACCAGATGCCGGAGCCGCGCTACGTGATCTCAATGGGCTCCTGCGCCAACGGCGGCGGCTACTATCACTATTCCTATTCGGTGGTGCGCGGCTGCGATCGCATCATTCCGGTCGACGTTTATGTGCCGGGATGCCCGCCTTCGGCCGAGGCGCTGGTCTACGGCATGCTGCTGCTGCAGAAGAAAATCCGGCGCACAGGCACGATCGAGCGGTAGCACGTGAAAGTGAAGGGGTGTCCGCCCTCGTCCTTCGAGACGCCCGCTTGCGCGGGCTCCTCAGGATGAAGGCGGGTTTGGGTCAAGCAATTTCCTGATCCTGAGCAGGCGGCGCAGCCGCCGTCGCGAAGGGCGAGGAAATTGCGCACGCCAAGGAATCCAGAATGTCGGCTGAATTGGAGACTCTCGGCGCGAAGATCAGCGGCGCCTTGCCCGGCGCGGTCACGGCCGTGAAGGTCGCCTATGGCGAACTCACGCTGACCGTGCACCGATCGCGTTGGCTCGAGGTTGCGACGCATCTGCGCGATGATCCGGACTGCCTCTTCGCCTGTTTCATCGACATCACCGCGGCGGACTTTCCCGAGCGCGCCGATCGTTTCGAGGTCGTCGCGCATCTTTTGTCGCCAAGGCACAATCGCCGAATTCGCATCAAGACGCCGGCGTCTGAAGATGCGCCAGTCGCCTCATTGACCACGCTCTATCCCGGCGCGGATTGGTTCGAGCGCGAAACTTACGATCTCTTCGGCGTGATTTTTTCCGGTCATCCCGATCTGCGCCGCATCATGACCGACTATGGCTTCGACGGTCATCCGCTGCGCAAGGACTTCCCGATGACCGGCTTCGTTGAAGTGCGCTACGACGACGAGCAGAAGCGCGTCGTCTATGAGCCGGTGCGGCTCAGCCAGGAATACCGCAATTTCGATTTCCTCTCGCCTTGGGAGGGCGTGCAATACGACCTTCCCGGCGACGAAAAGGCGAAGGGGCAGTCGTGAGTTGGCAGTCGGCAGTCGGCGATCGGCAGTAGGACAAGGGCGATCGTGCCGAGCGAGAGGCCGATAGAAGAGAACATCAGATCGTATCGCGATCTGCGGGTATGGAAGGAAGCGATGGACCTAGCTGTGGAATGCTACGCTTTGACCAAGGGATTTCCGAAGGAGGAGATCTTTGGTCTGACGTCGCAGATCAGGCGCGCAGCTGCTTCGGTTCCGGCCAATGTCGCTGAGGGCTACGGGCGTGATAGCGCAGGCCAATACGTCAATTTCCTGCGCACGGCCCAAGGCTCCTTGAAGGAATTGGAGACACATCTCCTATTGGCGGAGCGGATCGGCTTGCTCACGTCGAACGCAGTCGAGAAACCTCTCTCCAGATCGGAAGGCGTAGGAAAAATGCTGCGGGGCTTGATCCGATCGATCCAACGGTCGTCTAGCCCGACTGCCGAAGCCCGACTGCCGATGCGGCCGAAGGACGCAAGAAATGACCGACCAGCCCGCCCCCGCTTCACAAGGACTTCGCAATTTCAACATCAACTTCGGGCCGCAGCATCCGGCCGCGCATGGCGTGCTGCGCCTCATCCTCGAGTTGGACGGCGAGGTCGTCGAGCGAGTCGATCCGCATGTGGGCTTCCTGCATCGCGGCACCGAGAAGCTGATGGAGGCGCGCACCTATCTGCAGAACGTGCCCTATCTCGATCGGCTCGACTATTGCGCGCCGATGAATCAGGAGCATGCCTTCTGCCTTGCGATCGAGCGTTTGCTCGGCGTCGAGGTTCCGCGTCGCGGCCAGCTCATCCGCGTGCTTTACGCCGAGATCGGCCGCCTGCTGTCGCATTTGCTCAACGTCACCTCGCAGGCGATGGACGTCGGCGCGCTCACCCCGCCGTTATGGGGCTATGAAGAGCGCGAAAAGCTGATGGTGTTCTATGAGCGCGCCTCGGGCGCGCGCATGCACGCCAATTATTTCCGGCCCGGCGGCGTCGCGCGCGATCTGCCCGACCAGCTGGTCGAAGACATCGGCGCCTTTTGCGATCCGTTCCTGAAGGTCGTCGAGGATCTCGACGAACTCTTCATCGGCAACCGAATCTTCAAGCAGCGCAATGTCGACATCGGCGTCATCTCTCTCGAAGACGCCTGGAAATGGGGCTTCTCCGGGGTGATGGTGCGCGGCTCGGGCGCGGCCTGGGATCTGCGCAAGTCGCAGCCTTACGAATGCTACGAGGAGATGGAGTTCGACATTCCGGTCGGCAAGCATGGCGATTGCTACGACCGCGCCGTGATCCGAATGGAAGAGATGCGGCAGTCGACCTCGATCATGAAGCAGTGCGTCGAGAAGCTGATGCGCGCCGATGGCCGCGGCCCGGTGATGACGCAAAATCACAAGATCACGCCGCCGTCGCGCGGCGAGATGAAGCGGTCGATGGAAGCCTTGATCCATCATTTCAAGCTTTTTACTGAAGGCTTCCATGTGCCGGCCGGCGAAGTCTACGCCGCGGTCGAAGCGCCCAAGGGCGAATTTGGCGTCTATCTGGTGTCGGACGGCGGCGACAAGCCCTATCGCTGCAAACTGCGCGCGCCCGGCTTCGCGCATCTGTCCGCCATGGATTTTCTCTGCAAGAACCACATGCTCGCCGACGTCTCGGCGATATTGGGTTCGCTCGACATCGTTTTCGGGGAGGTCGATCGCTAATGTCCGTCCGTCGTCTCGCCGAAAAACAGACAGAGAGCTTCGAGTTCACGCCCGAGAACAAGGCGTGGCTCGACAAGCAAATCGCCAAATATCCCGACGGCCGACAGGCGTCCATGGTCGTGCCGGCGCTGTGGCAGGCGCAAAAGCAGAACGACAATTGGCTGCCGCAGGCTGCGATCGAAAACGTCGCCAACGCGCTCGGTATGGCGAAGATTCGCGTGCTCGAAATCGCGACCTTCTATTCGATGTTCAACCTGGAGCCGGTCGGCAAGTTTTTCATTCAGCTTTGCGGCACGACGCCGTGCCTGCTCGCCGGCTCCGATGACATCATCGACGTGCTGCAACGCAGGGTCGGTCCACAGCGGCGCGTGACCGACGACGGGCTGTTTTCCTGGCTCGAAGTCGAGTGCCTCGGCGCCTGCTGCAACGCGCCGATGGTGCAGATCAACGATGATTATTACGAGGACCTGACGGCCGAGAATTTCGAGAAGCTTCTCGACAATCTCGCCGCCGGTCGACCGGTGAAGACCGGCTCGCAGATCGGCCGCGTCTCTTCGGAGCCGGTCGGCAAGCTGACGAGTCTCACGTCGCTCTATGGCGACGGCGCGAAGTAGCGGAGGGAAGAGGAAAACCATGCTTTCCGACGCGGATCGAATTTTCACCAATCTTTACGGCCTCGGCGACAGATCGCTCGCCGGCGCACGAAAGCGCGGGCAGTGGGACAACACCAAGGCGCTCCTGGACAGGGGCCGCGACGCGATCATCAACGAGATCAAAGCGTCGGGTCTGCGCGGGCGCGGCGGCGCCGGCTTTTCCACGGGCCTCAAATGGTCCTTCATGCCGAAGGAAGTCGATCCCAAGCGGCCGCATTATCTCGTCATCAACGCCGACGAGTCGGAGCCCGGCACCTGCAAGGATCGCGAGATCATGCGCAACGATCCGCATACGCTGGTCGAAGGCGCGCTCGTCGCGAGCTATGCCATGGGCGCGCATGCCTGTTACATTTATATCCGCGGCGAGTTCATCGCCGAGCGGATCGCGCTTCAGAAAGCCGTCGACGAAGCTTATGAAGCGCGGCTGATCGGCAAGGACAATATTCACGGCTATCCTTTCGACCTTTATGTCCATCATGGCGCCGGCGCCTATATCTGTGGCGAGGAAACAGCGCTCCTTGAAAGCCTCGAGGGCAAGAAGGGCATGCCGCGCCTGAAGCCGCCGTTCCCGGCCAATGTCGGCCTTTACGGCTGCCCGACGACGGTCAACAACGTCGAGTCGATCGCCGTCGCGCCGACCATTCTGCGTCGCGGCGCCGCCTGGTTCGCCGGCATCGGCAGACCCAACAACACCGGCACCAAGCTTTTTTCGATCTCCGGCCACGTCAATCGGCCGTGCAATGTCGAAGAGGCGATGTCGATTCCGTTCCGCGAATTGATCGAGACACATTGCGGCGGCGTGCGCGGCGGTTGGGACAATCTGCTCGCTGTCATTCCCGGCGGGTCCTCGGTGCGCTGCGTGCCGTCCAGCGAAATCGTCGACTGCCCGATGGATTTCGACAGTCTGGTCGCGCTGAAGTCCGGCCTCGGCACGGCGGCGGTAATCGTCATGGACAAGTCGACCGACATCATCCGCGCCATCGCGCGACTCTCATACTTCTACAAGCACGAAAGCTGCGGCCAGTGCACGCCGTGCCGCGAGGGCACCGGCTGGATGTGGCGCGTCCTGCAGCGCATGGTCGAAGGCCGCGCGCACGGACGAGAAATTGACATGTTGTTCGATGTGTCGAAGCAGATCGAAGGCCATACCATCTGCGCGCTGGGCGACGCCGCGGCCTGGCCGGTGCAGGGACTTATCACGCACTTCCGCGACGTGATCGAAAAGCGCATCGATCAATATGCGGCCAATCCGCATCCCGATCCGATCCGCGTGGCGGCGGAGTGAGAAATATGGCCCAAGAACCTGACAATCTCGTTCTTGAGTTGTTGCGTGGGATGCGCGGGGACATTGCGGACCTTCGCGAAGGCATGCGTGGAATGCAGAACGACATTCGCGGCGTTCGCAACATGCAGGACAGTCATACCTTGCGTTTCGACTTTCTCGAAGAACGCATCGAGACGCTTCGCGAAGCGACGATGACCGCGCTTGGCTTTGCCGTGAACGCGGATGAAAAGCACAAGAAAATCGAAGTTCGCCTGGCGGAGCTGACCGAACGCGTCGAGAAATTGGAGAAGGCGAAGTGACCAAGATTCTCGTCGATGGCGTCGAAGTGGACGTGCCGGGAGACTTCACGCTGCTGCAGGCCTGCGAGCAGGCGGGCGTCGAGGTCCCGCGCTTTTGCTATCACGAGCGCCTGTCGATCGCCGGCAATTGCCGCATGTGCCTTGTCGAGGTGAAGGGCGGGCCGCCGAAGCCGCAGGCCTCCTGCGCCATGTCGGTGAAGGATTTGCGCCCCGGTCCGAACGGCGCGCCGCCTGAAGTCTTCACCAAATCGCCGATGGTGAAAAAGGCGCGCGAAGGGGTGATGGAGTTTCTGCTCATCAACCATCCGCTCGACTGCCCAATCTGCGATCAGGGCGGCGAATGCGATTTGCAGGATCAGGCGCTGGTCTTCGGCGTCGACAGTTCGCGCTATCACGAAAACAAGCGCGCGGTCGAAGACAAATATATCGGCGTCCTGGTCAAGACCGAGATGAACCGCTGCATCCATTGCACGCGTTGCGTCCGCTTCACGGCGGAAGTCGCCGGCACTGGCGATATGGGCGCGATCGGCCGCGGCGAGGATATGGAGATCACCACCTATCTCGAAAGCGCCATGACCTCGGAGCTCCAGGGCAATGTCGCCGATCTTTGTCCGGTCGGCGCGCTGCTGCCCAAGCCGCAAAGCTTCCGCGGCCGGCCCTGGGAATATCAGAAGACCGAGACGATCGACGTGATGGACGCGCTGGGCTCGGCGATCCGCGTCGACTCGCGCGGGCGCGAAGTCATGCGCATTCTGCCGCGCATCAACGACCTCGTGAACGAGGAGTGGATTTCCGACAAGACGCGCCAGATCGTCGACGGACTGAAGACCCAGCGTCTCGACCGGCCCTATATCCGTGAGAACGGGCGGCTTCGTCCCGCCTCCTGGCAGGAGGCGCTCGCCGCCGTCGCTGCAAAGACGAAAGCGACGTCGCCGTCGCGCATTGGCGCGCTTGTCGGCGATCTCGCCGCAGTTGAAGAAACCTTCGCGCTGAAGGCCCTTGCCGAGCAGCTTGGAACGCCGAACCTCGATTGCCGCCAGGACGGCGCCAAGCTCAATCCGAAATTCGGCCGCGCCTCTTATCTCTTCAATGCGACGGTCGTCGGTATCGAACAGGCCGACGCGGCACTGATCATCGGCGCCAATCCGCGCAAGGAATCGCCTGTTCTCAACGCGCGACTCCGCAAGCGCTGGCTGAAGGGCGACTTCAAGGTTTCGCTTGTCGGCGAGCGCGCCGATCTGACCTATGGTTACGACTACCTCGGCGCCGGTCCCGATTCGCTGTTGCAGTTCATCCGATCCGCGAAGCCTGCGGAGAAGCTGCTCGTCATCGTCGGGCAGGGCGCGTTAGCGCGCGACGACGGCGAGGCGACTCTCACGCTCGCCGCTCAGGCGGCGCAAAATCTCGGCGGCCTCGGCGAGGGCTGGAACGGATTTTCGGTGCTGCATACGGCGGCCGCGCGCGTCGGCGCGCTCGATCTCGGCTTCACGCCGGGCGCAGGCGGATTGGATGCGCGCGCCATGGCGAAGGCCGGCGCGCTCGATCTCATCTTTAACCTCGGCGCCGACGAACTCGCGATCGAGCCCGGCGCCTTTGTCGTATACATCGGCACGCATGGCGACCGCGGCGCGCATCGCGCCGACGTGATCCTGCCCGGCGCGGCCTATACGGAAAAGTCGGGCCTTTACGTCAACACGGAAGGCCGCGTGCAGCGCGCGTTTCGCGTCGTCTTCCCGCCCGGAGAAGCGCGCGAGGACTGGGCGGTGTTGCGCGCGCTTTCAGGCGCGCTCGGCAATCCGCTGCCCTTCGACTCGCTCGCGGCGCTGCGCCGCCGGCTCGTCGAGGCGCATCCCCACTTCGCGCATGTGGATGAGATCGCCTCGGGCGACGCCGCGCAGGTCATGGCTCTCGCCAATCATCCGGCGGTGGCGATGAAGGACGCCTTCGTTCCGGCGATCGCGAATTTCTACTTCACCAATCCGATCGCCCGCGCGTCGGCGGTCATGGCGGAATGTTCGGCGCTGGCGCAGGGCCGGCTTGCGGAAGCGGCGGAATAGGAGCTTTGGACGTGAGCGACGGTTGGATGAGCGCCATTTCAGATTTCTTCATCGCGTATCCGCTTCTTCTCGCGCTCGTGAAGAGCGTTCTGCTGGCGGTCGCGCTGCTTATCTATGTGGCGTACGTCATCCTCGCCGACCGCAAGATCTGGGCGGCGGTGCAGCTGCGGCGCGGTCCCAATGTCGTCGGCCCCTGGGGGCTGCTGCAGAGCTTCGCGGATTTCATCAAATTCGCGCTCAAGGAGCCGGTGATTCCGGACGTCGCCAACAAGGGCATTTTTCTCTTCGCGCCCTTCATCATGGCGACGCTGTCGATCGCCGCCTGGGCGGTCATTCCGGTCGCCGACGGCTGGGCGGTCGGCGACATCAACGTCGGCATCCTTTACATTTTCGCGCTGTCCTCGCTCGGCGTTTACGGCGTCATCATGGGCGGCTGGGCGTCGAACTCGAAATATCCGTTTCTTTCGGCGCTGCGGTCGGCGGCGCAGATGGTCTCCTATGAGGTTTCGATCGGCTTCGTGATCATCACGGTGCTGCTCTGCGCCGGTTCGCTCAATCTGACCGACATCGTCGCCGCGCAGGATACGCCGTTCGGCATGGCCGGCTGGTACTGGCTGCGCCTCTTCCCGATGTTCGTCATCTTCTTCGTCTCGGCGCTCGCCGAGACCAATCGTCCGCCGTTCGATCTCGTCGAGGCGGAATCGGAGCTCGTCGCCGGATTCATGATCGAATATTCGGCGACGCCGTATGTTCTGTTCATGCTCGCCGAATATGTGGCGATCGTCACGATGTGCGCGCTGCTGACGATCCTGTTCTTCGGCGGCTGGCTGCCGCCGATCAAGATCGCGCCGTTCACCTATGTGCCGGGCGTGATCTGGTTCGTGCTGAAGGTGAGCTTCTTCTTCTTCTTCTTCGCCATGGTGAAGGCTTTCGTGCCGCGCTATCGCTACGATCAGCTGATGCGTCTGGGCTGGAAAGTCTTTCTGCCGATCTCCCTCGCCATGGTCATCATCGTCGCCGCCGTCCTGCAGTTCTGGCCGGCGGGACCGGCAGGCGTTTGAGGCTGTCATGAAACTCGATCAAGCCGCCAAGTCGCTTTTCCTTTCGGAGTTCGTCGGCGCATTCCTGCTGTCGATGCGCTACTTCTTCAAGCCGAAAGCGACGATCAACTATCCGCATGAGAAGAATCCGCAATCGCCGCGCTACCGGGGCGAACATGCGCTGCGCCGTTATCCCAACGGCGAGGAGCGCTGCATCGCCTGCAAGCTCTGCGAGGCGATCTGTCCGGCGCAGGCCATCACCATCGAAGCCGGACCGCGCCGCAACGACGGTACCCGCCGCACGACGCGCTACGACATCGACATGGTGAAATGCATCTATTGCGGCTACTGCCAGGAGGCCTGTCCGGTCGATGCGATCGTCGAGGGGCCGAATTCGGAATTCTCGGTCGAGACGCGCGAGGAGCTTTACTACACCAAGGAGCGTCTGCTCGAGAACGGCGACCGCTGGGAGCGCGAGATCGCGCGCAACATCGCAATGGACGCGCAATACAGGTAACTCGAAGAGACGCGAACGAACACGCCGTATCGGCGGAGCAAGGACAAAGAACGTGCAGGCCGTATTTTTTTACCTATTCGCGTCGATCATGATCGCCTCGGCGGGCGTCGTCATCTTCGCGCGCAATCCGGTGCATTCGGTGCTCTTTCTCATCCTCGCCTTCTGCAACGGCGCGGGACTGTTCCTGCTCGCCGGCGCTGAATTTCTGGCGATGATCCTCATCGTCGTCTATGTCGGCGCGGTCGCGGTGCTGTTTCTGTTCGTCGTCATGATGCTCGACGTCGACTTCGCCGAGCTGAAGCAGGGCTTCATCAAATATCTGCCAGTTGGCGTGGCGGTCGGAATCGTCGTGCTCGCGGAATTGGGCATGGTGGCGATCGGCTGGACTTCGGCGCCCTCGGCCGCGGACGCCGTCGCCAATCCGATCATTCCGCAAATGAGCAACACCGCGGCGCTCGGACAGATCCTCTACACGAAATATGTGATCTTCTTTCAGGCCTCGGCCCTGGTGCTGCTTACCGCGATGATCGGCGCGATCGTGCTGACACTCCATCACAAGCCCAATATCAAGCGCCAGAAGATCGAGGAGCAGAACGCCCGCACGCGCGAGAACGTGATCGAAATCAAGAAAGTTCCGTTCCGGACCGGCGTCTAACGAGGACATCCATGCTGACCATCGGCCTTACGCATTACCTCGTCGTCGCGGCGATCCTGTTCACGCTCGGCATCGCCGGAATCATCCTCAACCGCAAGAACATCATCGTTATCCTCATGTCGGTCGAACTGATTCTTCTTTCGGTCAATCTGAACTTCGTCGCCTTCTCGCAGTCGCTGTCCGATCTCACCGGTCAGGTGTTCGCGCTCTTCGTGCTCACCGTGGCGGCGGCCGAGGCGGCGATCGGCCTCGCGATCCTCGTCGCCTTCTATCGCAATCGCGGCACGATCGCGGTCGAAGACATCAATTCCTTGAAGGGCTGACCCGGAATGATTTACGCCATCGTCTTTCTTCCGCTCGTCGGCTTTCTGATCGCAGGCGCGTTCGGTCCCTGGATCGGGGCGCGCGCCTCGGAATTCGTCACGACCAGCCTGTTGATGATCTGCGCCGTATTGTCGTGGATCGTCTTTTTCAACGTCGCGCTCGGCCATGACCACGGCTATGCGCCGATCATCGGCAACTGGATGACCGTCGGCGCGCTCAAGATCAATTGGGCGCTGCGGGTCGATACGCTGACGGCGGTGATGCTGGTCGTCGTCAATACGGTGTCGAGCCTCGTGCATCTTTATTCGATCGGCTACATGCATGAGGATCCGGATCGTCCGCGCTTCTTCGCCTATCTGTCTCTCTTCACCTTCGCCATGCTGATGCTGGTGACGGCCGATAATCTCGTTCAGATGTTCTTCGGCTGGGAAGGCGTCGGACTCGCCTCCTATCTCCTCATCGGCTTCTGGTATCAGAAGCCTTCGGCGAACGCGGCGGCGATCAAGGCGTTCGTCGTCAACCGCGTCGGCGACTTCGGCTTTGCGCTCGGCATTTTCCTCGTCTTTCAGTTGACGAAGTCGCTCACCTTCGACGAAGTCTTCGCCGCCGTGCCGGGCCTCGAAGGCGAGAAGATTCTCGCCTTCGGGCTGAACGTCGATGCGCTGACGCTTGCGGCCTTCCTGCTCTTCATCGGCGCCATGGGCAAGTCGGCGCAGTTCTTCCTGCACACATGGTTGCCGGACGCGATGGAAGGTCCGACGCCGGTTTCGGCGCTCATCCACGCCGCGACCATGGTGACCGCGGGCGTCTTCATGGTCGCGCGTCTGTCGCCGATTTTCGAATATGCGCCGGCCGCGCTCGCCTTCGTCACCATCATTGGGGCGGTGACCGCCTTTTTTGCCGCGACCGTCGGTCTCGTCCAAAACGACATCAAGCGCGTGATCGCCTATTCGACCTGTTCGCAGCTCGGCTACATGTTCGTCGCCGAAGGGGTCGGCGCCTATTCGCTCGGCATCTTCCATCTCTTCACCCACGCCTTCTTCAAGGCGCTGCTGTTTCTTGGCGCGGGCTCGGTCATTCACGCGATGCATCATGAGCAGGACATGCGCAACATGGGCGGCCTGCGGAAGGACATACCGTTCACCTTCGCGATGATGACGATCGGCACGCTGGCGCTGACAGGCTTCCCTTATACGGCGGGCTACTTCTCCAAGGACGGCATCATCGAGGCGGCCTTCGCCGCCGGCGAACATCACACGACGGCGATGATCGGCTTCATCTCGACCGTCGTCGCCGCGGGATTGACCTCGTATTATTCGTGGCGTCTGGTGTTCATGACCTTCTTCGGCCATCGCCATGCGCATGAGGTCGCGGTCAACCATTCGCATGACGAACCAGCGACCAAGGACGATCATGCGCACAGCCACGACGATCACGGACATGACGATCACGGACATCATGCGCCGCATGAATCGCCGCTGACGATGCTGATTCCGCTGGCGGTGCTCGCAGTCGGGGCGCTTGGCGCGGGCTATGTCTTCGAGCCGGATTTCGCGGGCCACGCCTACGCCGAGTTCTGGAAGGGCGCGATTTTTACCGGCGAGCACAACGAGATTCTACATGAGATGCACGCCATCCCCGCATGGGCCGGCTATGCGCCGACCGCGATGATGGTTTTGGGTTTCCTCGTCTCGCTCTATGTCTATGTGCTGAAGCCCGGAACCGCGCAGGCGCTGGCGCGAGCCTTCCCGCGTCTTTACCGATTCCTGCTCAACAAATGGTATTTCGACGAGCTCTACGACTTCCTGTTCGTTCGGCCGGCCTTCGCCATCGGCCGGCTGTTCTGGAAGGGCGTCGACGGCGCGATCATCGACGGTCTGGGACCCGACGGCGTCGCGGCGCGGGTCGCCGACGGCGCGCGGTTCGCCGTGCGTCTGGAGACCGGCTACGTCTACCATTACGCATTCGCCATGCTCATCGGCGTCGCGGCCGTCGCCACTTATTTCATCGCCGGAGGATTGCGCTGATGTTCGGTTTCGGCATTCTCTCCGGGGTCGTTTTCCTGCCGCTGGTCGGCGTCGCCTTCCTGCTCACCCAGAAGGGCGACGATGAAGCGAGCCTGCGCAATATCCGCTGGGCGACGCTCGCGACCACGCTGGCCACCTTTGCTCTGTCGCTTTTCATCTGGTCGGGGTTCGATACGACGACCGCGGCCTTTCAATTCGTCGAGGAGAAAAGCTGGTTCGGCTCGGGCCTCGTCTACAAGATGGGCGTCGATGGCTTTTCGATGCCCTTCGTTCTCCTGACGACATTCCTGATGCCCTTCGCCATTCTCGCCTCGTGGACTTCGGTCGAGAAGCGCGTCAAGGAATATATGATCGCCTTCCTCGTGCTCGAGACGCTGATGGTCGGCGTGTTCTGCGCGCTCGATCTCGTGCTGTTCTATCTCTTCTTCGAGGGCGGCCTTATCCCGATGTTCCTCATCATCGGCATTTGGGGCGGCAAGCGTCGCGTCTATGCGAGCTTCAAATTCTTTCTCTATACGCTCGTCGGCTCGCTTCTCATGCTAGTCGCGATCCTCGCCATGTATGGCAAGGCCGGCACGACCGACATCGCCGTGCTGCTGAGGACGGATTTCCCCAAGGAGATGCAAACCTGGCTCTGGCTCGCCTTCTTCGCCTCCTTCGCGGTGAAGATGCCGATGTGGCCGGTGCACACCTGGCTGCCTGACGCCCACGTCGAGGCGCCGACGGCTGGCTCGGTGATTCTTGCGGCGATTCTCCTGAAAATGGGCGGCTACGGCTTCATCCGCTTTTCGCTGCCGATGTTTCCGGACGCCTCGACCCATTTCGCGCCGCTCATTTACGCGCTTTCGGTGATCGCGATCGTCTACACCTCGCTCGTCGCGCTGGTTCAGGAAGACATCAAGAAGCTCATCGCCTATTCGTCCGTGGCGCATATGGGCTATGTCACGATGGGCCTCTTCACGCTCAATCCTCAGGGCGTGCAGGGCGCGATCTTCCAGATGATCAGCCACGGCTTCGTCTCCGGCGCCCTGTTCCTTTGCGTCGGCGTGATCTACGACCGCATGCATACGCGGGAAATCGCGGCCTATGGCGGCCTCGTCAACCGCATGCCGGTCTACGCCTTCGTCTTCATGCTGTTCACCATGGCCAATGTCGGCCTGCCGGGGACGACGGGCTTCATCGGCGAATTCCTGTCGCTGACCGGCGCCTTCCAGGCGAACACTTGGGTCGCGCTGCTTGCGACGAGCGGCGTCATCTTCTCCGCCGCTTACGCGCTTTATCTTTACCGTCGCGTGGTCTTCGGCGCCTTGGAGAAGGCGAGCCTGATGAACATCACCGATCTCACGGCGCGTGAGATCGCGATCTTCACGCCGCTCGTGCTGCTCACGATCTATTACGGCGTGCAGCCGCAGCCGATCTTAAGCGCGACGCAGGCGTCAGTCGACAATCTCATCCAGACCCATACGGCGCTCATCGACGCGATTAAGCTCGCAGCCGCTGGCCAATGACGGATCGCTGACGATGCCTTTCTTCGTTCAACTCGCGCATCATTTCCTTCCCGAGACCATCCTCGCGGTGGGCGTGATGGTTCTCATCCTGATCGGCGCCTGGCGCGGCGAGCGCGGTTTCGGCCTCGTTGACGAAATGGCGGTCGGAATCCTGGGTCTTGCCCTGGTGACGATCGCGTTGTCGAAAACCCCCGATGCCAGCGTTTTCGACGGGGCCTATATCGATGACGGCTTTGCGCGCTTCATGAAGGCGCTGACCCTTATCGGCGCGATGGCGTCGATATTGATGTCGGTCGACTGGCTGCAGCGCAACGGGCTCGAAAAATTCGAATATCCGGTGCTCATCATTCTCTCGACGCTCGGCATGTTGCTGCTGATTTCGGCCGATAATCTGATCGCGTTCTATCTCGGCCTCGAGTTGATGTCGCTCGCTCTCTATGTCATGGCCGCCTTTGCGCGCGACGATGGCAAATCGTCGGAGGCGGGGCTGAAATATTTCGTTCTCGGCGCGCTCTCATCGGGCATGATGCTCTATGGCGCGTCGCTGCTCTATGGCTTCGCCGGAACAGTGTCGTTCACCGGCATCGCCGCCGTCGTCTCGTCCTCGGCGCCGATCGGCGTGATTTTCGGACTTGTCTTCGTCCTGGCCGCCCTCGCGTTTAAAATGTCGGCGGCGCCTTTCCATATGTGGACGCCCGACGTCTATCAGGGCGCGCCGACTCCGGTTACCGCCTTCTTCGCCTCCGCCGCCAAGATGGCGGCAGTTGCGATTACCCTGCGCCTTGTCTTCACCGCCTTTCCGGGCGTGAAGGACCAGTGGCGCCAGATCGTCGTTTTCATCTCCATCGCATCGATGCTGCTCGGCTCTTTCGCGGCCATCGGCCAGGAGAACATCAAGCGGCTGATGGCCTATTCCTCGATCGGGCACATGGGCTTTGCGCTGATCGGTCTCGCCGCCGCCGACGAGGCGGGCGTGCGCGGCGTCGCGATTTATCTGACGATCTATCTGATCATGACTCTCGGCACATTCGCCGCCATTCTGGCCATGCGCGTGCAAGGCCGATATGTCGAGAACGTCTCCGATCTCGCCGGCCTGTCGCGCACCAATGGCTGGATGGCGTTTTTCCTGGCGATGCTGATGTTCTCGCTCGCCGGCGTGCCGCCGCTGGCCGGCTTTTTCGCGAAATATTACGTGCTTCTCGCCGCGGTCGACGCAGGGCTCTTCGGCCTTGCGGTGATCGGCGTTTTAGCCAGCGCGGTCGCGGCCTACTATTATTTGCGGGTCGTGAAGGTCATGTATTTCGACGAGCCGGCGCCGGCCTTCGATCGCGCGCCGATGGCGGTCCGCGCCGTGCTCGCCGTCTCGACGCTGGCGCTGCTCGGATTTTGGGTCTATCCCACGCCGGTCATGGATGCGGCGGCGGCCGCGGCCAAATCGCTTTTCTAGGAAGGACACGCGCGCTTGGAGCTTGGATCACTGTCGCGCGCCCGCGGCGTGCGCCTCCTGGCGTTGGACAGCGTCGATTCAACCAATGACGAAGCCCGCCGCCTGATCGAGACGGGCGAGCGCGGGCCGCTATGGGTCGTCGCCGCGCGTCAAACCCGCGGCCATGGCCGCCTTGGACGCGAATGGATTTCGCCGGCGGGCAATCTCCATGCGAGCTTCATTCTCAGCGATTTCGGCGAGAGCGCCGTCGCGCCGCAGCTCGGCTTTGTCGCAGCCGTCGCGGCGCTGCGCGCGCTGCGCGCCGCTACGGGCGAAGCGAGCCGCTTCGCGCTCAAATGGCCGAATGACGTGCTGCTCGACGGCGCCAAGCTCGGCGGAATTTTGCTTGAGAATATTGTCGCGCCGACCGGTGACACGCGCGCGCCGCGCGCCGCGGTCGCGATCATCGGCATTGGCGTCAATTGCGTCGAGGCGCCGAAGGGGCTGCCGTTTGAAGCGGGCGTGTTGACGTCGATCGGCGCGCACGCGCCCGACGCCGCGGCGCTCTTTGCCCATCTCTCCGACGCGCTCGTCGAAACGCTCGACCTTTGGCGCGGCGGCGAGGGTTTCGCTCGACTCCGCGAGACGTGGCTCAAGGACGCCGCCTATCTCGGCGCCGATATTCGCGTCGAGCTGCCGCGCGAGACCGTCGAGGGGCGCTTTGCGACGATCGACGCGACCGGCCGGCTGGTGCTGGCGACGCCAGGCGGCGAGCGCGTCGTGGAAGCCGGCGACGTCACGCTCGGGCCGCGGCGGATCGCGTCGGGAGGCGTCGCATGACGACGCCCGAAACCGACCTCGTGTTCCTGCCGCTTGGCGGGCTCGGCGAAGTCGGCATGAACATGGCGCTCTATGGCTATGGCCCGCCGCAGAAGCGCAAATGGCTGATGGTCGATTGCGGCCTGGGCTTTCCCGGCCCCGAGTTGCCCGGCGTCGATCTTGTCTTTCCCGATATCGCCTTCGTCGAGAAGATCGCGCGCGATCTCGTCGGCATTTGCATCACTCATGCGCATGAGGATCATATCGGCGGGCTCGCGACATTGTGGCCCCGACTCAACTGCAAGGTCTTCGCCACGCCTTTTGCGGCGGGTCTCCTCGAAGTGCGGCGGCTGAGCGAACCCGGCGCGCCGAAAATCGACATCGCCCTGACGCATGCCGGCGCAAAGCTCGATCTCGATCCATTCGAGGTCGAATATGTCGCGGTCGCCCACTCGATTCCGGAAGCGAATGCGCTGGCCATCCGCACGCCGCTCGGCCTGCTGCTTCATACCGGCGACTGGAAGATTGATCCGGAGCCCGGCGTTGGGACCCGCATCGACGAGGCGCGGCTGCGTGCGCTCGGCGATGAGGGCGTTACCGCGCTCATCTGCGACTCGACCAATATCCTGCGCGAAGGCGACAGTTTCTCTGAGGCCGACGTCGCGCGCACGCTGCGCACGCTGATCGCCGAAGCGTCGGGCCGTGTGCTGGTGACGACCTTCGCCTCCAATATCGCGCGGCTGCGCGCCATCGCCGAGGCGGCGCAGGCGTGCGGGCGCACCGTCGTCGTCGCGGGGCGGGCGATGGATCGCGCCATTCAGGTGGCGCGAGACTGCGGCTATCTCGACGGCTTGCCGGGCTTTCAGGCACCGGAACTGCTGCCGACGCTGCCGCGCGACAAGATCGTAGTCATCGCTACCGGCAGCCAGGGCGAAACCCGCGCCGCCATGGCGCGGGCGGCGGCGAACGATCATCCGGCGATCAAGCTGGTTTCCGGCGATCGGGTGATTTTTTCATCGCGCGTCATTCCGGGAAATGCGCGCGACGTCTTTCGCGTCATCAACAATCTGTGCGATCTCGGCGTCGAGGTCATCACCGACCACGACCATCTCGTGCATTGCTCCGGCCATCCGCGCCGCGGCGAGGTCGCGCAAATGTATGAGTGGATCCGGCCGCAGATCGCCGTGCCGGCGCATGGCGAGGCGCATCATTTGACCGAACATGCGGTTTTCGCGAGAGCGCATGGCGCTTCGCAAGTCGTTTCGGCGCGCAATGGCGACATCGTGCGCTTGGCGCCCGGCGCGCCGGGCGTGATCGGCGAGGCGCCGCACGGACGGCTGATGAAGGACGGCGATGTCGTCATCAACGAGGACGACGGCGCCGTGCGCGACCGCGCGCGGCTTTCGTTCGCCGGCGTCGTTTCCATCGCGCTCGCCGTCGATCGCAAGGGCGAACTCGTCGGCGATCCTGACGTCGTCTTCGCCGGCGTGCCGAAACGCGGCAAATTCGGCGAGGACATGGGCGACGTCATCGACGAGGCGCTGTTCGCGGCGTTCGAGGGCTTATCGCGCGGACGACGCCGCGACGCCGACGCCGTTTCAACGGCCATCGAGCGCGCCGTGCGCGGCGCGGTCGCGTCGGTCTGGGGCAAGAAGCCCACGGTTCATGTGATGGTCGTCGCCGCCTGAGCGCGCGAAAACGCGCTGAGGCGGACTGGCTTAAAAGGCGTAAAACTTCTGCGTCTTGCCGTCAGTCGTCGTGATCGTGAATCCGCTGACGTAAAAGCAGTCATGCGCGCCCGGCAGCTTGAACTTTTCGTCTTTCTTCATGACCTTGCCGTAAATCTTGGAACTTGTTGGCGCAGCGCATTCGCCGCCGTCGATTGACACGGCTTTGACGGCGACCTTGTCTTTCTTGACCTTGCATTCGACTTCGCCGTCGAATTTTTTGTTGCAGTCGAACGCTTCGTCTCCCGCCCAGGCGATGGTCGGCGACAGAAGAATTGCAGCGAGAAGCAGAAGTTTTTTCATGAGTTGCTCCATCATTTGCTGAGCAGGCGCGCGCGTCAAACAGCGCCTGAGAAACAGAGGCCCGCTTCGCCCAGCCGGCAGGTCGGCAGTTTTCCCAAGCACGGAAGCATAAAGGTTATGTGACAATGTCCGGCCTTTCGCTTTGGCGAAGCCGTCGCCCTTCTTTTCAGTCGCGGCGGCGGGGCCGGGCGGATACGCTGGAGGTGGAGCGAATCGCGCATGGACGGTCGGCCCAGCTATTACGAATTCTTCGCCGGCGGGGGCATGGCCCGCGCCGGGCTCGGCGAGGGCTGGCGTTGCCTCTTCGCCAATGATTTCGACCGCAAGAAAGCCGAGAGCTACCGCGCCAATTGGGGTGGGGAGGAACTTTGCGTCGGCGACGTGCGTGACTTATCCACAGCGCAATTGCCCGGCCGCGCCGATCTCGTCTGGGCGTCCTTCCCCTGTCAGGATTTGTCGCTCGCCGGCGCCGGCGCCGGATTGAAGGGCGAGCGGTCGGGGACGTTCTGGCCTTTCTGGGCTTTGATGAAAGAGTTGCGCAGGGAGGGGCGCGCGCCCTCGCTGATCGTTCTTGAAAATGTCTGCGGCGCGCTCACCTCGCATGGCGGCAAGGATTTCACCGAAATCTGCAAAGCGCTGGCCCAGGAGGGCTACAGATTCGGCGCGCTGGTCATCGACGCGGCGCTGTTCGTTCCGCAATCGCGTCCACGGCTCTTCATTGTGGCCGTGCGAAAGGATGTGGCGATATCAATTTCTCTCGCCCCTTCACATTCCGGGGCAGGAAGCGCCTTCCATACGCGCGCATTGCTGACGGCATATGAGCGATTGCCGCGAAGGCTGAGCGAGGACTGGCTCTGGTGGCGCCTGCCCGCGCCGCCGTCGCGCAACACGAAGCTCGCGCAGATCATTGAAGATGCGCCGCGCGATGTCGACTGGCACAGCGGCGCCGAGACGAAGGCGCTCATCGCTATGATGAGCGAGGTCAATCTTGCGAAAATCGAAGAGGCGAAGCGCGCCGGCCGCAAAATGGTTGGAACGCTCTATCGCCGCACACGCTATCAGAATGGCGTCAAAATGCAGCGCGCCGAAGCGCGTTTCGACGATATCGCCGGTTGCCTGCGCACGCCGGCGGGCGGCTCAAGTCGGCAGTATGTGCTGGTGGTCAATAAGGGCAGGGTGCGCTCGCGGTTGATGTCGGCGCGGGAGACTGCGGCGCTGATGGGGCTGCCGGACGAATACATTCTGCCGGAGAATTACAACGAGGCCTATCACTTAACGGGTGACGGTGTCGTTGTTTCGGTAGTGCAGTACATATCGGAGCATATCCTAAAGCCTTTGTTTCCCGTTCCAAATGTCAAGAACAGTAGAGATGCAGCATGACAATTACGCCATGCGAAAAGAATCCCGAGTTGAAGCAGCGCATTGAGGAATTCGCTGAAATCCTTAAGACCAAGGCCCATCTTCTCGCTAATTTTGGTTTGTCGGAAAGCGACTTTTATAACTCTGGTTTGTTTAGGGGTTCCATTGAGCGAGTCCGTGGGCAGTTCTCTGCAACAATGCGTGAGAAACGAGAATTCGTTAGGCGCGTTCTGAGTT